>DASXMC010000370.1:0-1738 GCA_036495885.1 Allostellaceae bacterium
GGCGCCTCGTCGATGCGCAACACGCGGTAGTCGTTGAAATTGCTTTGCTGGACCCGGCCGTTCTCAAAGGTGATCTCGCTGAACAATGCGGCGGTCAGACCGAAAATGATGCCGCCGGAGATCTGGGCCTTGATCGTGTCCGGATTGACCGCGATGCCGCAATCGACGGCGCAGACGACGCGCTCGACCCTAACTTCGCCGTCCTTGGAAACGTTGACCTGCGCGACGTGCGACAGGTAGCTGCCGAAGGCGCATTGCAGCGAGACGCCGCGCCCGCTGCCGGGCGGCAGCTTTCCGTCCCAGCCGGATTCCTCCGCCGCGAGGTCGAGAACGCGCGCGAGCCGCGCGGGCTGCGGGCTAAGTCCGCCCCAGGGTACTTCTGCCGCCGCAGCGATCCCAGCCGCCGAATTCGGCAGCTCGCCGATCAGCGCGCGTCGGTATTCGACCGGGTCTCGCTTCGCTGACGCAGCGAGTTCGTCGATGAAGCTCTCGACCATGAACACGTTGTGCGTGGCGCCGACGCCGCGCCACCACCCGGTTGCGATGCCGGGGATCTCGTGCCGCACGTAATCGACCAGCATGTTCGGGATCGCGTAAGGGAAATCGGTCGCTGCACTGTCGACCGCGTCGGGGTCGAGGCCATTCTTGAACCCCGCCGGATACCATCGCGCCATAACCGAGGAGCCGGTCACGCGGTGGTGCCAAGCGACCGGCATCCCCTTTTCATCCAGGCCGGCGGACAGGCGGTCGTAGTAGTAGGGGCGAACGATGTCGTGCCGAATGTCCTCCTCGCGCGTCCACACGACCTTGACCGGAGCCGCGACCTGTTTGGCGATGCGGGCGGCCTGAGCGATGTAATCGACCTCCAGCCGACGGCCAAAACCGCCGCCCAACAGGTAATTCCGAACCTGGACTCGCTCCCGCGGCAGACCCGTCGCTTTCGCGGCAGCGGCCTGGGCGCGGGCAACGACTTGGTTGCACACCCAGACATCGCAACCATCCGGGCGCACATGAATGGTGCAGTTCATCGGCTCCATCGTCGCGTGCGCCAAATACGGCATCTGATAGACCGCCTCGATCTTGGTCGCGGCCCGGCCCATGGCTTCGGCAACATTGCCGTCCTTGCGCGCGACGACGCCGGGCTTTTGCGAGGCGGCGGCCATCCGACGCACGATCTCGGCAGTGGAGAGTTTGGCGTTGGCGCCATCGTCCCAGTCGATGTCGAGGGCCGCCAAGCCCTGAGTTGCCGCCCACATGTGGTCGGCGACGACCGCCACAGCGTCGTCGAGCCGCACGATCTGCCGCACGCCGGCGATCTTTTTCGTCGCGCTGTCGTCGACATCCTTGAGCTTGCCGGCTGGCACCGGGCAGGCGACGACGGTGGCGATCAGCATGCCCGGCACCGTCGCGTCGATGCCGAAGCGGGCTTCGCCCCAGACCTTTATCGGGCTGTCGAGCCGCTTGATCGGCTTGCCGATCAGCTCGAACTCATTCGGGCTTTTCAGCAGAACATCGGTCGGCACCGGCAATCTCGCGGCAATGTCGACGAGAGCCCCATAAGGGGTACGGCGGCCAGTCGGCAGATGGATGACTGCGGCGTTTTGCGCGCGGCAAGATGCCGGGTCGACCCTCCATTGCTGTGCCGCGGCCGCGATCAGCATGATCCGAGCGGCCGCACCGGCGCGACGCAGCGGCACCCACATGGCCCGCACCGAGGTCGACCCGCCGGTCGCTTGCA
>DASXMC010000371.1:0-11131 GCA_036495885.1 Allostellaceae bacterium
GGTGCGCATCACCGAGCCGAGCACCTTGAGTTGCGGCAGCTCGACGACGAGATTGCCGCAGAACAGCCGCGACCACGCGCCCCCCGCCAGCACCACCGATTGGCAAGCGATGCGGCCCTTTTCCGTGACGACGCCGGCAATGCGGCCGCCGGCGGTCTCCACCCCGCGTACCGCGCAATCGGTGAGAATCGCGGCGCCGCGCCGCCGTGCCGCCTCGGCGATCGCCGGCGCGGCGAGTTGCGGCTCGCCCTTGCCATCGCTCGGGGTATAGAGCGCCCCCGCCCATTTCTTGGTCATGCCGGTCAGCCGCTCGGCAACCTCCGCGCCGCGGACGATATGCGTATCGAGTTGGTATTCGCGGGCATGGTCGAGCCAGGCTTCGAGCCGCGCCAGATCGGCTTCGGTCTCGCCGAGATACATGATCCCGCAAGTGCGGAAGCCGGTCTCGGCCTCGACCGTCTCGTTCATCCGCTCCCACAGCCTGAGGCTTTCGATCACCAGCGGGATTTCGCGCGGGTCGCGCGCCATCTTGCGGCACCAGCCCCAATTGCGGCTCGACTGCTCGCCGGCGATGTGCCCCTTCTCGCACAGTGCCACCGAGATACCCTTTTGTGCGAGGAACAAGGTCGCGCTTACCCCGATGATGCCGCCGCCGATGACGACGACATCGGCGCGCCGCGGCAGCGTTTCGTCAGAAGCGACCGGATCGACCCGCGGCGCGACCATTCCCTATCTCCCTTGACCCTGCTGAAGCAGCCAGCCGCGATAATGAATGAGTTGGCCGATCAACGGAAACTTCACGTCGATATCGAAGACGAAGCGGTCGCCGTCGCCGCTCTCAGAGCACACCGTCGGCGACATGAGCCAGCGTGGCCACGGCAGCCACCATACCACGAGGTTCCGGCGTAACCCTTGCGGGCTCGGCGTCAGCCGGTGAAAGACAAGGGAAAGAACCTCTCGACCGGCAATCCGGCGCGTCAGCCGTGAGCCGCAGCGAACCCGCATTGGTGGCGCCCCCCGGCAAAACGCCGGCGCCAAAATTCTCCATTTTGCCCGTCGACATGAAACGCCACCGTCACCCGCACGTCGCGGCCGGGCGCCGGCAGACCGGTCACGGCATCGGCAGTCAGCCGTGCGCCCGCGCCAAAGGCTCCGGCAGATGGCGAACTCAGCGCCGAGTAGAAGTTGAAACGGTGGACGGCACGTCTTGGCTGTCCGCAGGCTTGCGTCGGGATCCGATAAGCGCGAGTTCGCGGACGATCGCGTCGAGGGTTAGCACACCCGTCGACAGGCAAATGCGCCGATTGCCCGAAATTCCTCGGCCGCCACCCTCGAGACATCGGCGCGCAGCGCGCGCACTCGGAGGCCCAGCGCCGCGGCAGCGGCTGTCGCCCCGATCCAAATCGGGCCCGGCGATGACGACGTCGAGATCAGTCGCCTATGCAGTCCCGCCACCAACCGAGTGCCGAAAGCGCCGGTGCCGCCGACCTTGAGCACCGTGCGGGCGTGGCCATCGTCCGGTTGTGGACCCTGGATTTCGCTCCCGTCGCGCGCCTAGACAAAATCGCGCACCCTGACGAGACGTGCACCGCGGCGATAATCCGCTATCGTAATCTTGCCGTCGGCACGGTACGAGAGGTGCTATGCTCAAACGCTTCTACGACCGGATGATCGAGACCGCTTCCGGGCTCAACGCGATCTGGGCGCTGATCGCGGTCGCCTTCGCGGAAAGCTCATTCTTTCCGCTGCCCCCCGACATCTTCTTGATTCCGATGATGTTGGCGCGGCCGCGCGACGCCTGGCGGCTCGCCGCGATCTGCACCATCGCGTCGGTCGTCGGCGGAATGCTCGGCTATGCAATCGGCTATTGGGGGTTCGACCTGATCGGCCGGCCGATCCTCGAATTCTACCACGCGATGGACAAGTACGACGCGCTGAAGGCGGGGTTCGACCGCTGGGGCGTGTGGATCATCATCATCAAGGGGATGACCCCCATTCCCTACAAGCTGGTGACGATCGCCAGCGGCGTCGCGCATTTCGACCTCTTGGCCTTCATCGGCGCGTCGATCATCTCGCGCAGCCTTCGCTTTTTCCTGCTGGCGGCACTCCTTTGGTGGTTCGGCCCGGCAGTGCGCGACTTCATCGAGAAGCGGCTGATGCTGGTGACTACGGCGTTTGCCGTGTGCCTCGTTGGAGGCTTCCTGGTCATTCGCTATCTATAGGCCATGACCCTGACCACGAGACTTTTTGCCGGCGCGGTGCTCGTCATCAGCGCCGCTGTGCTCGGCGCGGCGCTCGCCTCGCAATATTGGGGCGGGCTCAACCCTTGCGAGCTATGCCTGCTGGAGCGCTGGCCGTGGTGGGCGGCAATCGCCATTTCCGCCGCGACCTGGCTCGCAGGCCCTCGCCTCTCGCTCGCCGCCGCGGCGCTGGTACTGGCGGCTGTGTTCGCGGTGAGCGCGGGACTAGGCCTCTACCACGCGGGGGTCGAATTGCACTGGTTTCCTGGCCCCTCGGCTTGCACCGCGATCGGCCCCACGGCGACAAGCATCGACGCGCTGCGGGCGCAGTTGATGGGCAAGCAGGCGGTGATGTGCGACCAGGTGCAATGGGCGCTCTTCGGGATTTCCCTCGCCGGCTGGAACTTTCTCGTCTCGCTCGCAATGGCGGGGTTCTGCGCGATGACCGCGCGCGGCTGCGGTTTGCGATGGGCGACATGACGCGCCCGCCCTATCTCCCCGGCGACCGGCCCGCCGACACCGCACGGATGATCCGTGTCGACCAGGCCGGTGAATACGGCGCGACGCGCATCTATGAGGGCCAGCTTGCCGTGATCCGCCGCGGCCGCACCGCCGGCGCGATCCGCGAGATGGCGGAGCAGGAACAGCGTCATTTGGCACAATTCAATCGCCTCACGGCCGACCGGCGGGTGCGCCCGACCGCGCTGTCGCCGCTCTGGCACGTCGCCGGTTACGCACTCGGCGCGGCAACAGCGCTCTTGGGCGAGCGTGCGGCCATGGCGTGCACCGTCGCGGTCGAGGAGGTCATCGATGGCCATTATGCGCGCCAGCAGCAGGCGCTGGGGGCGAACGATGCAGAGCTCGCCGAGACGATCCGATCGGCGCGCGCCGATGAGCTGGCGCACCGCGAAACCGCGCTTGCCCACGAAGCCAAAGAGACGCTGGGCTACGAGTTGATCGGCGTCGCTATCAAGACCGGGGCGCGTGTCGCGATCTGGTTGTCGGAGCGGATTTGAGCCTTCTTGCGTTCACCATACACGCAACGAGGAGGTTCCCATGGCCTCACAGTTCGTCGTCGGACTGTTCGATCCCGAGGGGATTACGCGCGATGCGCGCAACCGCTTGTATACCGAAGGCATACCGCCGAGCCGGCTGTCGCTCGTCGTGCGGCACGACATCGCCTCGCCGCCGCCCGCTTCCACCAAGGCCGGGCTTGCCGCGCTGTCGGTCGATTCGATGGTAATGGGCGATGTCGAGAACACCTTCGCCGGATACGTCAAGAATGGCGAGACCGCGGTCATCGTCGAGTGCCTGACGCTCGCGGACGCCCAATTCACGATCGAGACCATGACACTCTACGACCCGCTCGCGATTGAGGCGCTGGACAAACGGCCGAGCGTAGTCAGATGATCTTGGCAGCGTGCAGTCGGGCGATCTCGTCGGCGCCGTAGCCCAGTTCGGCGAGCACCGTGTCGGTGTCTGCACCGATCTCCGGCGCCGGGCGGCGTAATTGGCAAGGCGCGTCGGCAAATTTGATCGGAAAACCGAGCATCTTCACGTCGCCGTGGCCGGGATGGTGTTGGGTCACGACCATCTCCTGTGCGATGACCTGCGGGTCAGCGAAGACCTCGGCGAGATCCATAATGCGCCCGCATGGCACGCCAGCGGCGTTCAACAGCTCGATCCAATGCTCGGTCGTGCCCGTTTTGAGGCGCGCCTCGATCGCCGCGTTCATCGCCGCGCGATTCCGGACCCGCAGATCGTTGGTCGCGAAGCGCCGGTCTTGCCGCAGTTCGGGCATCTCCAGCGCGTCGACGAGACGCTGGTACGACTGCTCCTGGCTCGGCGCCAGTGCGACCTCGCCGTCGGCGGTAAGGAACATACCGTAGGGCGAGACGATCGCATGGTCGTTGCCGGTGCGGATCGGCTCCTCGCCGGTCGCCAAGTGATTGGCGGCGAGAAAGCCCAAAAGACTGATCATGCCGTTGTTGAGACTGGCACCGACATGGTCGCCGGCGCCGGTGCGGCCCGCGCGCACGAGCGAGGCGCCGATGCCAATCGCGCCATAAAGCCCGGCGACGAGGTCGGCGATCGGCGGCCCGGCGCGCAGCGGCGGACCATCGGCCTCGCCGGTGACACTCATAAACCCGCTCATCGCCTGGGCGATGAAATCGAAGGAGGGCCGGTCGCGATAAGGCCCGCTGTCACCGAACCCGGAAAGGCTGCAGGTCACCAGGCCAGGGTTGAGCGCCTTCAGCCGCGCATTGTCGAACCCCATCGCCGCCAGCACGCCCGGCCGATAGTTCTCGACCAGCACATCCGACTTCTCGATCAGCCGGCCCAGTGCGGCGCGGCCTTCCTCGGCGCGCAGGTTAAGGGTCAGCGATTTCTTGTTGCGATTGAACGCGGCGAAATACCAGGAGAGTCCGTCGCGGATCACCCCCTGACCGCGCAGCGGATCACCCTGCCCCGGCGTCTCGACCTTGACCACCTCGGCGCCCATGTCCGCCAGCAGCATCGTGCAAAACGGCCCCGCCAGGATGCGCGTCAGATCGACGACCCGGATTCCCGAAAGCGGCACCTACTTCCTCCTGGGATTGTCATCGAGCCCCGCGGACTGTAGCGCTTGCGCGCAGTTCCGGGGGGAAGCAATCTTCCTTCGTCGCAGTCCTTTGCGGCGGGAGATTGCCACGGCGCCGTTGGCGCCTCGCACTGACGGGAGGTGGCGGGTGCAATCGAGCGTGATCGGCGGGGCGATGCTGCCGCATGCACCGCAATTCTTCACGATGCCCGAGAGCGAAGACCGCGCCACCGTCGAGCGGGTGCGGGCGGTGGCAAAGGAGATCGGCGACAAACTCAAGGCGCTGAAGCCGGATCTGTGGATCATCTTCGCCAACGACCATGCCGAACAGTTCTTTCACCAGGTTGCGCCCGCCTTCACAGTGCATGTCGGCGGCGAGGCGAATGGCCACTTCGCGGGCCGCGATTTCCACTGGCCCGTGCCCGGCGAGATCGGCCTCGAAATCGTCAGGACCTTGTACCGCCAAGGCTTCGACCCGGCGTTCACCAGCACGATGAAGATCGATTACGCGATGGGAATACCGCTCACTCATCTCGGCATCGACGATCCGGTGCTGCCGATCTCGATAAACGCCTACCTGCCGCCGCAGCCGACCATCGAGCGCTGCTACGCGTTCGGCGAGGCGGTGGCGCGAGCGGTGGCGGCGCTCGGCCTGCGCAGCGTGGCGCTGGCGAGCGGCGGCATGTCACATTACCCCGGCACGGAGCGTTACGCCGAGCCCGACCTCGCGTGGGACCAAGCGGCGCTGGCACGGCTTGCGACCGGCAACCTCAAATCGCTGATCGGGTACGGTGACGAGGAACTCGACCGCGCCGGCAACATCGAACTGCGCTGCTGGGCGGCGGCGGCGGGCATGCTCGGCGAGCGCAAGCCGGATGTCGTCTCGCTCGACCCGAGCTGGCACCATAATTACGCCTCGCTCGGCTGGTGGGGCGGACCGTCGTCGCCGGCCGAGCCGCACTACCCGTCGATCAAGCCGGAGCTGGTGGGTCTCATTGATGCGCTACATGGGATCACCCACGACAGGGCGCAGCGCGCGGACTACCTCGCCGACCGCGCTGCCTATGCCGCCCGGTTCGCGCTGAGCGACAAGCAGCGTGCGGCGCTGATTGCGCTCGACCACAACGCGATCGTCGCGATGGGGACACATCCGCTGCTGCCGTTCCTCGCGCGCATGCAGGTCGACCGGGCAAGGCGAAGCTGATGGCTGGATTCAGCGTCGTGCATCCTTCGAGACGTGCCTGCCGGCACTGCTCAGGATGAGGGTTCTCCTTCATCCCGAGGTGCGGAGCGAAGCGGAGCCTCGACGGACGCAACTCACCATTCAGCTAGAGCAATGACAGGACCGAAAGAAATCACCCTCGACGACATCGAGAGCCTCGCGGTCGGGGCGTGGATCCTCGGCACGGGCGGTGGCGGCAGCCCGTATCTCGGGCTCCTCAACATGCGGCGGCTTTATGCCGAGGGGCGGCGCGTGCGGCTGATGTCGCCATTCGACCTCGCCGATGACGACTGGGTCGCGGTGGTTTCCAACATGGGCGCGCCGCTGGTCGGGCAGGAGCGGCTGGCCGACAGTCGCAACATCGCTCGCGCGGTCGAGATGCAGGAGGCCTATCACGGCTGGAAGTTCCGCGCGGTGATGAGCCTTGAGATCGGCGGCAACAACTCGATCCAGCCGCTAATGGCGGCGGCGCAGCTGGGCCTGCCGGTCGTCGACGCCGACACGATGGGCCGCGCCTATCCCGAGGCGCAGATGACCAGCGTCGCAGTCGGCGATCTTCGTCCCTATCCCTGCGCGCTCTATGACCCGCGCGGCATCGAGGCGATGATCACACAGGTGCCGACCTGGATATGGATGGAGCGCACGAGCCGTAAAATCTGCACCGAGATGGGGTCGATCGCCTCAACCTGCAAAGCGCCGCGCACCGGCAGCGAGGTCAAGGCGTGGGGCATTCATTTCACCACCTCGAAGGCGATCAGCATCGGCCGGCGGGTGCGCGAGGCGCGGCGCCGGCACGAAGACCCGGTCGCCGCGGTGCTCGACGAGGGGCAGGGCAGGTCACTGTTCCGCGGCAAGGTGGTCGATGTCGCGCGGCGGACGACCGAAGGATTCCTCCGCGGGACGGCGACGATCGAGGGCCTCGACGAGGATCGGAGGTCGCGGCTCGAACTGGCGTTCCAGAACGAATGGGTGGTCGCGTGGCGCGTCGACGGCGCCGAGCGCACGCCGGCCGCGATGTCACCCGACCTGATCTGCGTGCTCGACAGCGTGTCGGGGAATGCGTTCGGCACCGAGACCATCCGATATGGGATGCGCGCCAGCGTGATTGCCCTACCGGCACCGCCGGTGTTCCTGACCGAGAAGGGCCTGCAGCATGTCGGCCCGAGGGCGTTCGGCTACGACATCGATTTCCACTCGGTGTTTCCGTGAAAAAAGAAAAAGACAAACACCCGAGCGCAAAAAACGCGATGGTTTCGCAAAGGACGCGAAGGCATCTCGTCTCGCGAAGCACAACAAATTTTGCTTCGAAGGATTCGTTGGACACTGACGCGTCCGGTTGTCTTCGCGATCTTCGCGCCTCCTTTGCGTCAAAGCGCCGGTTTTTCGCATGAGGCGCATTGGCATCGATGTCGGCGGCACCAACACCGATGCGGTGCTGCTCGAAGCGGGCCGCGTCATCCATGCGGTCAAGACGCCGACCACTGAGGACGTGACCGGCGGCATCGTCGGCGCACTCGACCTGTTGCGACGAAACCCCGCGCTCGCGTGCGACCGGATCGACGGGGTGGTGATCGGCACGACGCATTTCATCAACGCGGTCGTGCAACGGCGCTCGCTGGCTGAGATCGCCGCGGTGCGGATCGGCATGCCGGCGGCGGGCTCGCTGCCGCCGTTCTGCGACTGGCCCCCGGACCTCGCGGCGCTATGCCGCGGCGAGGTATTCATGCTCGAAGGCGGCCATGACTATGACGGCCGCGAGATCATGCCGTTTGCGGAGAGCGAGATGCGTGCGGTCGCGCGGCGCGTTCGCGAGGTCGGCATCGGCGCGGTCGGGGTGTCGGCAATCTTCTCGCCGCTCGACCCGTCGCATGAGGAACGCGCGGCGCAAATCCTCGCGGAGGAGTGCCCTGGCGTCGCGGTGACCCTGTCGCACCGGTTGGGGCGTATCGGCCTGTTGGAACGCGAGAATGCCGCACTGCTCAACGCGGCGCTGGGTGATCTCGCGCGCGTGACGATCGCCGCGTTCCGCGCGGCGATCAGCAACAGCGGCATCGACGCGCCGCTGTTCATCACCCAGAACGACGGCACGGTGATGGCCGCTGAGACGGCGATGGCGCTGCCGGTCATGAGCTTCGCGTCGGGCGCGACCAACTCGATGCGCGGTGCGGCGTTCCTCTCCCGGCTTAAGGACGCGATGGTGGTCGATGTCGGCGGCACGTCGAGCGACGTCGGTCAGTTGCGCAACGGCTTCCCGCGCGAGGCCAATTCGGTGGTCGAGGTGGGCGGGGTGCGCACCCTCTTCCGGATGCCCGACCTCTATTCGATAGGCCTCGGTGGCGGCAGCATCGTCCGGAACGCAGGCGTCCCGCCCGCCGTAGCGACGGAACGAAGCAGCCGGGCCGGCCGCGGTCCCATCACCGTGGGCCCGGAGAGCGTCGGGTATCGCCTGACGCGCAAGGCGCTGGTTTTTGGTGGCGAGACCGCGACTGCGTCCGACGCCGGGGTCAAGTCCGGGGTGGTGGAGATCGGCGATGCTGGGCGGCTCGGGGGGCTGACGCGCGATGTGGCCGACGTCGTGATGGCACTGGCCAAGCAGAAACTCGAAGACGCGCTCGACCGGATGAAGACCGAAGCCGGCGACGTGACGCTGATCGCGGTTGGCGGTGGCGCGTTCCTCGTGCCGGACAGGATGGCTGGGATCGGCGAGGTGATCCGCGTGCCACACGGCGATTGCGCCAATGCCGTGGGCGCGGCGGTCGCGCAGATCAGCGGCGAGACCGACCAGATCTACCGCGACATGACCCGCGCCGAGGCTATCGCCGCGGCTGAGGCGCAGGCCGTCGAGCGGGCCAGGGTTGCAGGCGCCGACCCGACGACGATCCAGACGATCGAGATCGAGGACATGCCCTTGGCGTACCTGCCGGGCAACGCGCTGCGCGTGCGGGTGCGGGTGGCCTGGGAGATGGGCTCGGCGTAAGGCCGCTAGATCATGGACTCATTATGGCGCAGCCAGCCGGTTTGAATTTGAGCATGACGGGGAGAGCCGCCGGCAGTGCTCGATGCGCTCAAGGAAGCGCTTTATGCGGTCTTGCGCGCGGTAGAGCACCGCACTGAAGCAGGGTTTCCAGCAGCGATGAACCTAAATCCGGGAGTTAGGGGTTGGCAAAAACGCCGAATCCGTGCAAACGCAATGGGATGAGCACGGATCGAGCGCTGCCCGCGACGCACCCAGCGGGTGATCAACCATTGGTAGATGCTGTCAGCGAGGGGCCGGTCGTGGTCGACACGTTTGGCGGTCGGATACACGTCGAATGGGAGGAGGGCGAGCGGGCGCCGGTGACGCCGCTGGGCCAGTTGCCCTTTTTTCTCGAGTATCTCAAGCAAGGCGGCCTATTTGCCGGCTGGGTTGCCAGCTGCCCACTGCATTTGACCAGTCCCAACGCACCGCCGAAGCGGGATGTCTTGGGAACGGTGCTGCTGTCGGTGCTGGCCGGGCACTATCGCTACGCCCACATCACGATGCTGCGCTGTGATGCGGTCACGCCGCCGTTGCTTGGGATGACGCGGGTGGTGAGCGAAGACGCGGTGCGTCGGGCATTGGGTAAGATTGAGGCGAGCGTGGGGCGACAGTGGCTTCAGGAGAACCTCGACTATTGCATTCGGCCGCTGTTGCAGGAGCCGTGGATCCTGGATGTCGACACGACGGTCAAGCCGCTCTACGGCCATCAGCAGGGAGCGGTGGTGGGGTACAACCCCACCAAGCCGGGTCGGCCGTCGCACACCTACCACAGCTACATCCTGGCCAATTTACGATTGATCTTGGATGTCGATGTTCAGAGCGGGAACCAGCACGCGGCGAAACATTCCGCCCCCGGGCTGTGGGCGCTGTTGGATCGGCTGGGATCGCGGTGTGCGCCTTGGCTGCTGCGCGGCGATAAGGACTGGGGCAACGAGGGAGTGATCAGTGAGGCGGAGCGGCGCGGTCAGGCCTATCTCTTCAAGCTGCGCCTGACCAAAAACGTAAAGCGATCGCTCGAGCGGGCGATGCGGGACGAGGATTGGCAGGATGCCGGGGACGGCTGGCAAGGCAAGCACAGCGAACTTCGCCTGACGGGGTGGAGCCGACAACGGCGCGTGGTTCTGCTGCGCCGTCGCCTCGCTGGGGTGATGATGAGCCAGCGTGGGCCGGACGGTCAGCTGGAACTGGGTTTTGTCGAGATCGACGAAGCGCGTCAGGAAGTCTGGGAATATGGCGTTTTGGTCACCTCGCTGAACGCCGAGGTTCTGACCACCGGGCAGCTTTATCGCGATCGTGGCGATGCCGAGAACAACTTCGATGAATTGAAAAACCAATGGGGCTGGGGCGGCTTTACCACCCACGATCTGAACCGCTGCCGGATCATGGCAGGCATCGTTGCCCTCGCCGCCAACTGGTGGAACCTGTTCGTCCGGTTGGCCGATCCCGATCACCACCGTGAGGCGATCACCAGCCGGCCGCTGCTGCTCGAAGCCATTGGCCGGCAGACCACTCACGCCGGGCGCACCACTCTCACGATCAGCAGCACCCACGGCCTGCGCCGCCGCGCCCGCGAGGCGTTCACCCGGATTGCCGCCTTCTTCGCTGAACTGCGCGAAACTGCAGAGCAGTTGACTGACCTCGATCGATGGTACCGTATCCTTAGCCGGGCATTGGTTAAGTATCTCAAGGGCCGTCAGCTCGATCCGCCGCGTCGATTACAGCGGGCTTAACTCGGCACTTATAAGTTGAACGGCGAGGCGCCGACCGAAGCTACCCATCGGCAACTCCCGGATTTAGGTTAAAATAAAGGTCATCTTCACGTATGCAGTGGTGCCGAGGAACGTTAGCCCGATGCGAGTGACCTGTGCGGCGGTGTCACTATTAGCCGTGGCAATTAGTTCGGGTGAAAGTTTCCTCAGGCCCTGGCGACGACGATTGGGTGCAGAGTGATAGTTCGCTTCCGCGACGGGTTCCGTCTCGTTCGCCATTCTGATGATCCCCCGATCGAACTTTCGTTGACGACCGGGGGGAGCCGTCGACGCCTCGATTTACCGGAAAAGCCGTCTGAT
>DASXMC010000372.1:0-4168 GCA_036495885.1 Allostellaceae bacterium
GCTGACCCGGACGCTCGGCATCGTCAGCGGAGCGACGGTGCTGAGCCTCGTCTTTCACGCCTTCGAGACATCGGCCCGCACAGGTGGGCAGGCGCCACAGGCGGCCTTTGTCATCGCCTTTCGATCGACCTTGTCGGCCGCAGGGCTCGTCTCGATCCTGACCGGGCTCGCCGTATTCGCGCTCGCTTTGCGAACCCGGCTTAGGTAACCGGCCCCTCGTCTTCGAGAGTAAAGCCCACCTTCAGCACGACCTGGAAATGAGCGACGTTACCGTCCTCGACATGGCCGCGGGTCTGGAGGACCTCGAACCACCCGACTTGGCGCAGGGTGCGCGAAGCCCGGCCGACGGCGTTTCTGATCGCGTCCTCGATGCTGTTTTCAGAGGAACCGGCAACTTCGATGATCCGGTAGACATGGTCTGGCATTTGTATCCTCCTCTGGTTGGCCGCACCGGCACGATGGCTTCGGGCGGTCGCGTTGTTGTCTCGGAGAAAACGCGCAAATCATCGCGTCGTTACCCGACCCGATGAATTTAAACCCGCGCGGACCGCTTCGCCCGCGTTATTCTCGGCGCACGGAGATGTCGATCGAACGGAGAAATCGAGATGGCGGTAACGATCTACCATAACCCGCGCTGCACCACCTCGCGACGCACCCTGGCGCTGTTGCGCGAGCGCGGTGTCGAGCCCCACATCATCGAATATCTGAAGACGCCGCCATCGGCCTCCGAGCTGAAGCAGATCCTCACGCAATTGCACATTCCCGCCGTCAAATTGCTGCGCAAAAAGGAAGCCGCTGCCGCCGGCGTCGACCCGAAGGCGCTGTCCGAAGACCAGCTGATCGCCGCGATGGTCAAAAACCCGATTGTGATCGAACGGCCGATCGTCGTGTCCGACGACAGCAAGGCCGCTCTCGGCCGCCCGCCCGAGGCAGTCCTGGCGGTGATCTGAGGCGGAAGTGCTACCTCTCGAGGCGGCTTGCTCATGGAGGGCGAGGAATGGCGACGATGCGCGCGGTCGAAGTACGGCAGCCCGGCGGCCCGCTGGAATTGGTGGAGCGCGAGATCCCGGAACCTGGCCCCGGAAAAGTTCGAATCAAAGTGCAGGCTTGCGGTGTCTGCCACAGCGACAGCTTCACCAAGGACGGCGTGTGGCCCGGTATCGAATACCCGCGCGTACCGGGCCATGAGGTTATCGGGCTCGTCGACGCGGTGGGCGCCGGCGTAGCCGGCTGGAATGCTGGACAGCGGGTCGGGGTTGGTTGGCACGGCGGCAATTGCGGCTATTGCGGTAACTGCCGGCGCGGCGATGCTTTCGCCTGCGAGACCGAAACCTTGGTGACCGGCATTACCTCCGACGGCGGCTATGCCGATTACATGATCGCGCCGGCCGAAGCGTTGGCGCGCGTCCCCGACCAATTGTCAGCCGTCGAGGCAGCACCCTTGATGTGCGCCGGCATTACCACCTTCAATGCGCTGCGCAACAGCGGCGCGCGGCCGGGCGAGGTCGTCGCGGTGCTCGGCATCGGTGGCCTCGGCCATCTCGGCGTCCAGTTCGCGGCAAAGCTCGGCTTCAAGACCGTCGCGATCGCCCGCGGGCAGGACAAGGCTCCGCTCGCCCGGCAACTCGGCGCCCATCACTACATCGACAACGCCGCCGAGGACCCCGCTGCCGCCCTCCAGCGCCTCGGCGGCGCCAAGGCAGTCCTGGCGACGGCAACCAGCGCCGAGGCGATGAATTCCGTCCAGGGCGGGCTTGGCGCTAACGGCACCCTGCTGGCCATCGGCGCGGTCGATGCGTTGTCGGTCGACGCCCCGGCGTTGCTGGCCGGCAGGCGTTCGATCAAAGGCTGGTATTCCGGCACCTCGATCGACTCGCAGGAGACGTTGGCGTTCAGCGCGCTGACTGGGGTGCGGTCGATGAACGAAACCCTTCCCCTGGAGCGCGCCGCCGAAGGCTACGACCGCATGATGGGCGGCGCCGCCCGATTCCGCGTCGTGCTGACCACCGGGAATTGATCCGGCGCGTCCCGCCGGTCATATGTTGGGGCCAAGAGGATCGACGATGTCCAGCAACCCGGCTCAGCTTTACGAAGAGGATTTTGTCCGCTGGACCGAGCAGCAAGCGGCGGCACTCCGCGATGCCGCCAATCTGAGCACGAACCTGCCGCTCGACTGGGAAAATCTCGCTGAGGAAATCGACAGCTTGGGCCGCTCGTTAAAACATGAACTGCGCAGCCGGCTCATGGTGATCCTGGAGCATCTTCTAAAGCTCGAACACTCGCCTGCTATCGATCCGCGATCCGGTTGGAAGGACACAATTGCCCGCGAACGGCTTGTCGTCGAGGATCTACTGCAAGAAAGTCCATCCCTCAAAAGCGATCTCGGCCGGGTGATCGAGCAGGCGACGTCGCGAGCGATCCGCTTGGCTGCGCGCAGCTTGTCGAATTTCGGCGAGGACGTTCGGATCTCGCCTCCGAGCTTCACCGAAGAACAAATACTGGGTGACTGGTTTCCGGGCGATACCCCTCTCCCCGCGAACGGGAAGAGGGAGTAGAGCGACCGACGGTCGCGCTTTACCCGAGGTGCTTTTTAAAGAAGGCGGTAATCGGGTCGTAGGAGGCGTTCGACTGCCGCTGCTCGTTGTCGATATAGACGATCTCGATGTCGCCGCCAGCCTTGCGGTAGTTTGAGATGAACCGCTCGGGCTCGTTACCGGGGAAGCTCGAATCGTCATCGTGGTAGTCGTGGACGATGTCGGGACGGCCCTGCAGCCAGAGTGCGGGCCGCATCTCCACCTTCTCGCCGCGTTCGAGGATCAGCATCGGGTTGCCCTCGGCCATCGCGGCTTCGGTCTTCCAGTAAAGGTCGTGCTTTTCCTTCATGCCGATCGAATAGGCCGGCGGGTTCGCCGACTTCGCCGCCTTTTGCGCGTTGCGATAGCGCGACAGCGGGTTGATGACCGGCCACGACATCGCGACCGCGCGCACGCTCGCATCGACCGCCGGCGAACCTGCCGCCATCGGCACCGAGGCGTAGCGCTGGTCGTTGGGCCGCATCGCCGCCAGCATCGCCAGATGCCCGCCGCTCGAAGCACCCCCGATGCCGATCCGGTTGGGATCGATCTTGAGCTCGCTGGCATGCGCCTTGACCCAGCGGATCGCGTAATTGATGTCGATCAATGACGTCGGGTAACCATCGGCGTTATGACGGAATTCGAGCGACGCGGCGACAAACCCGCTTCTCGCCAAGGTTTGATCGAGACCCTGGGTTCCGGTCAGATCGCCGCCGGTCCACGCACCACCGTGCAGGTCGATCACCGCCGGAAACGGCCCGTCGCCCTCTGGTTTGTAGAGCCGTGCCACCAGCTTTTTGTCGCCATGGCGGAGATATTCGACATCTTCGGTCGTGATTTCATGTTCTGGCATGACCACTTCCCTCCCGGAGTTGTGCACTGCCCTGGGGCACCGCCGAGCCGGAGGCCATCCGCTGCGACGGCGGGGACAGGTACCGCACCCTACTCGCTCCGGGCGGCGCGGAAAAGCCTGCAACCTTGCCGCGTTCCACGCGCGAGAACTGTCGCTCGGATCCGAGGGGGTTGTTGCTGACCTGGCGACCCCGTCGGTTGCGAGAGCTAAGGAACGCCGTTTGCCGGGCGCCGGTTTGCCTGGAAGGCCTGATCGCGGCGACTGACCGGCGCGATGATCCCTAAACCGACGAATGGGCGCGGCTGTCGCCGGGACAGCTGTCTGGTGCCCACTCCGGCCAGCTGGTTACCCATCTGAGGCGGTAGATCCGGTCGCCTGTCGCGGCTCTCTTGACCCCTCGACGACGCGTCCCCAAATGGGGTACCCCACCCCACTGGGGTCGGTAGTTGGGAGATCTCGATTGAACGCGGGGCACAAGCGAGACGCATTGTTGCGGTTGAAAACGGTGCGCGGCCATCTCGACGGCATCATTCGGATGGTCGAGGCCGAAACCTATTGTCCGGAGCTGATGAAGCAGGTGGCGGCGGCACAAGCCTCGCTGGAACGCGTCAATCGCATCCTGCTGCAGAACCATCTCGAGACCTGCGTCACCGAAGCGATCCAGGCAGGCGGCGGCAGCGCCAAGATCGCCGAACTGATCGACGCGCTGCGCTTCAATGGGAGCCTGACCGATTTCCGCGAG
>DASXMC010000373.1:0-2843 GCA_036495885.1 Allostellaceae bacterium
AGCCATGACCCTTAAGGATCACGGCTGAGCGCGTTTCAGGAAGGAGCGCGGGCTCTGGTCAGTTCGGGGTCCAGGCCAGCGCCCGGATCTCGGTGAACTCGCGCGGCAGTTTGCGCCAGGCATCGCCGCCGTTTTGGGTCGTGTAAAGCTCGCCGTAGTGACTGCAGGCAACGATCATCTCGGGATCGGCGTGGTGCGTTGCAAACGCCCAGATCGGCGAATTGGGCGCCCCCGGCAGCGGCAGCTGTTCCCAGCTTTGGCCGCCATCCTTGGAGCGCTGGATCGCACCGGTGGCGCCCGACGCCCCGTCGCCGGTGGCGACAAAGATGGTGCCGGGATCGTCGGTCTTTACCGCCAGCCCGCGGCAATAGGGCAGGCCGAAATGCTTGCCGACACCCAGCCCCTGCCAGCTTTCGCCCCTGTCGGTGCTGGCAAAGATCTCGCGCGGCGTGCTGGTCAGCACGGTCCTGCTGTTGCCCGCCTGGCGCACCGCGACGTCGTGGATGTCGGGATCGTTGAGCCCTCCGGCGATGCGCGCCCAGGTCTCGCCGCCGTCGGTGCTGCGGCGCACGCCGTCGACCTCGACCCCGGCCCAGACGATGCGGGGGTCGGACGGATCGACGGCCAGTGCCGTGACCCGCGGGACCCCGACATTCGGGCAGTCCTCGACCATGTCGACGCGCAGCTGCTGCCATTGCCGGCCACCGTCCTTCGAGCGGAACAGTGCCGCGGGGCGGGTGCCGGCAAAAATCGTGTCAGGATCGCTCGGATCGAATGCGATCTTCCACACATCCATCCGATTCATCGGCGAGTCGAGATGCTCGAAGCTGCGCCCGCCGTCGGTGCTTTTGTACAGGCCGTCATCGGCGCCGGCGAACACCGTCTGCGGCTCGCGCGGATGTGCCGCCAGACCATAAATGCGGCTTTCGTTGCCGAGGCCGCGTCCGACCCGGCGCCAGCTGTCGCCGCCGTCGGTGCTGGTCCACGCCCCGCTGCCGACGGTTCCGACGCAGATCGTGATCGCGCCGCTCATGTTCCGTTGTCCCAGCCGGTGTGGGAGATGTCGATGACAACGCCATCGGGACCGGCCCATTTCATCTCGAAATTGCGGTGGTCGCCAGCCGCCATTTCCATGTCGAGACCGTCTTTCGCGGTCAGCTGTTGGCCAGCGGCCTGCTCGATCTTCTCCGCGGCCTGATCGAGGTCTTCGACCTCGAAGCCGAAATGATGGATGCCGTCGAAATTCGCGCCGTGTGCCCCGACATCGGCATCCTTCTCGGTCTTGTAGTTGAGCACTGCGAGATTGATGTAGCCGTCGGTCAAAAACACCGCACCACGCGGGTTGCGGCGGATCTCGCGCATGCCGAAGGCCTCTTTGTAAAAGGCCGCGGTCTTGTCCGGGTCCTTTGTCGTCAACGCGATATGTCTGATCCTCGGCATTATGTTTATCCTCCTCTGCGGCGAATTCTCGTGGCGCCTCGGCGAGGTCGAGCCGTCGGCTCGCCCTGCCGTTCTGCTTGTTTGAGGGGAGAGCTTATACGATCTTGGGTGCCCGAAGCTAAAAATATCGGGCGAGATTGGCGCGGATGCGGGCCAGGATCGGGGTCGAGGGATCGGGGTATTCGAAGGCCCGCCCGGTGACTGTCTCGAAGACCTCGAGATAGAGGCGGGCCGCTTCGGCCACGACCTCGCGCGGGATCGTGGGGATCGGGTCGCGATAAGGATCGCAGCGCGCCGCCACCCAGCGCCGCACAAAATCCTTGTCGAGGCTATCCGGCGGCTCGCCGGCCTCAAACCGGCGCCGATAACTCTCGGCCAGCCAATAGCGGCTGCTGTCGGGCGTGTGGATCTCGTCGGCGAGAACGATGGCGCCGTCCGCGTCGAACCCGAATTCGTATTTGGTGTCGACCAGGATCAGCCCGTGCCGGGCCGCGATCTCGCGGCCGCGCGCGAACAGCGCAAGAGCCAGCCGCGAGACCGTTTCCCATTGTTCGGCGGTCAAGAGCTTGCGCGCCACGATCTCGGCGGCGGTAAACGGCTCGTCATGGCCGCCGTCGAACGCCTTGGTGGTCGGGGTGATGATCGTCGCCGGCAGCTTTTGGTTCTGGCGCAGACCGTCCGGGAACGCGATGCCGTAGATCCGGCGTTGCCCCGATTGGTACATCGGCCAGATCGAGGTGGCGGTGATCCCGGTCAGATAGTCGCGGACGACGATTTCGACCGGCATTATCGCGAGCCGCCGGCAGACCAGCACATTGGGATCGGGATAATCGAGGACGTGGTTCGGGCAAATATCCGCGGTCGCGTCAAACCAGAAGCGCGCGATCTGGGTCAGCGCCTGCCCTTTGAGCGGGATCGCGGTGATGATCCGGTCGAACGCGCTGAGCCGGTCGGTCGCAATGATGATGCGCCGGCCGTCGGCAAGATCGTAATTGTCGCGAACCTTACCGCGGTAATGGTTTGGCAGCTCAGGGATCGTCGCATCGGCCAGCACCTGGTCGAGATAAGCGCCGAGCGACGCCCTTTGGGTCATTCGAAAGTCGGTTCGGCCCCGCGGCTAGCGATGGCCGCCACCGCCGCCGCCATGACCGCCGCCGCCCCAGCCGCCACCGCCGCCGTGGAAGCCGCCACCGCCGCCGCCCCAGCCGCCACGATAACCGCCGGCATAGCCGTACCCACCGCGATAACCGCGCCCATAAAAGCCCCGACCGTAAAAGCCGCGACCCCAGCCGCCCCCCCAGCCCCATCCGCCCCACCACGGGCCCCACCATCCGGCGTACCACGACGGCCAGCCCCACCACCCGGAATAATCGGGCCAGCCTCCGCCGTAACCGGACCAATAG
>DASXMC010000374.1:0-3204 GCA_036495885.1 Allostellaceae bacterium
CTTGCCGTGATTGTCCTGAACAGTATGGACAGGACCCACGCGGCGCGCGCGGGTGGCTCGGCAACCCGTGAAGCCGCTCGTTCTGCGGCCGATCGCGCGGCCAGCGGTCTTGTCGGTGCTAGACCGCCGCCGCCGCGGCCACGAAGGCCGCCATCGCGTAAGAGGCGCCAAGACGTGTCGCAATAGGTGCCTGTCCATCCTCGCCAGCGACCGAGCCGCACAGAAGCGTGTCGCTGCCGCTGAACAACGTGCGGTGCTCGCGGTCCAATCCGCGGCGGTTACGGCGAGCGACCTTGATGCGCCGGACGCCCTCCTGCCGATCCCTGCGACGCTCTGGGATTTGTCCTGATCTCAGCTGCGTTCGGCTTAGGCCGAACTTTACGTTCTACCTAGCATAAGCCATTGATCATGCTCGATTTGCGCAGTCGAGCACTGACTACAATTCAGATTTTTACGCCCAGCAGGTCCAAAGCGTGTTTCTGGATTTCTGTCGGCCTCGTGATGGTGGTCTGCTCGCCAGCCCCGCGGAAACTCACCACGTTGCGTGCGATGGTCGCGAGATCGGCGAGCAATGAACGGAAACTGTGAACCGGCTGTCCGTCATCGGTACGCTTCGTACCGGCCTTCCGCTTCGCCGCCTGCGAAGTCTCTGCCTTCGCCACCGGCGACGGGCGTGAAGCTTGTGCGGCGGCACGATCGTGATCGTCGAATAGTATGGGCGCGAGCGCCTGGCGCATGTGCCATTCAACGTGATACCCAAGCATGCAAAGGAACACGTGGGCGCGCACACGTGGGCTGAGCCAGTGGTAGATCGGACGAATTTCGAGGTCTATGGTCTTGATGCTGCGAAAGGCCCGTTCGACACGCGACAGGTTTTTGTAGGCACTCACGGTATCGGCGCTGCAGAGGGCTTCGTCGGGTACATTGGTGCGCACCACGTAGAAACCGTCGAGCGCACCCTCTTTGGCGATGGTTTCGTGATTGCGCGCGAACGTCAGCGAGCTGTCAGTGATGGTGAGGTCGAAATGCTTGGCGACCTTTCGCCGACCGATGACCTTCCCGACGGCAAGACCGATCTCGTCAGCCCCGCGCAACGGTTTTCGCTTGCTCTCGATGCGCTTCTGGATTTTCTCCAAGTCCTGCTGGGTGGCATCGAGAAGATCGTTCCGCTTGCGGCGGCGCTCCTCGGCGAGAGCGTGGTTCTTGCAGACGACGAGACGTTCCCCAGGAAAGTCCGGGCTCACGATCTCGGCGAGATCGCGCTCGTCGAACAACGACAGTTGCAGGGGGCCGCCTTCAGCGGCGAGCTGCTGGATTGCCGGAGCTCTCAGCGCAGTGATCCAGTCGATCCCAGCCGGCTTGAGATCGTCGTCAATGCGGGCCTGGGTGATCATTCCGCGATCGCCGACCATCACAACACGCTTGAGACCAAACCGCTTCTTGAGCTTCGTAATCTGGTCGCCGACCGTCGATGGATCGCCGGTGTTGCCTTCGAACACTTCGATTGCGATTGGACATCCGTTGGGCGCGCATAGAAGCCCGTACACGATCTGCATTTTGTCAGAGCGGTGGTCACGGCTGTGACCAAAGCGCGCCAGTGGGCAGCAGCGTCCCTCGACATAACTCGAACTCACATCGTAGAGCACGAGGGTCCCGTCGTGCAGGTGCCGGCGCGCCAATGCGTCCTCGATCGAAGTCTGCGCCATGCCGAGCCAGTCGAGGGCTGCATAAAGTTCGTTGACGTGGACCTCGCTCAATCCGAGCGTTACTCCGAGAGAATCGACTGCGGTTTCCTTGTCAAGTGCACGGGCCGTGGCGAGCTTCGCGGCCGGATTGACCAGCCGCTCCACGATCATCGCCAGAGCGAGGTCCCGTTGACGCTGGGGTCCATCGGCCAGAAGGTCATCCAGCCCGACGTTGCGAGCCGTGCCCAATACCGCTGCGACATGTCCATGTGGCAGCGAGCGTAGCACCTCGAAGCCTTCTCCGGACACGAGCTTGTCGCCGCGCAACGCGGCCCGCATCGCTGCGACCTGTTCGGGCGTCAAATGGGAGAGGTTCGCCAGCGTGCGGTTCTTCACGCGGGGGCCGTCACGGTAGCTCTCCCGCAGCAGAATGGCGGGGCGCGAGCTTCGGTTCTTGATGACGGCGATGTACATGCGAATCTTGAATCAGCGCCCGTGCGCCGTGTCAAGACCCTTCAACACAATTTATGACTACAACTTGTGATAATAATCCACTCTCAGAGCATCTTTTGATATATGTTATGCCTACACATTGCAGTCGCCATCAACAAAATCAAGCACTTGGTCGCAAGGGGCTAAAGTTCGGTTTAGAGCGCATCTTCGCTGACCGCCCGCAGGATCTGCTCGACAAGTGCGCCCAGCTTCTCGTCGCGGTCAACCCGGTGCAGCGCATGGATGGATGCACGAACTGTGGTCGCGCCCGAACCGCCAGCCGATCCTGCTGGACGACCAGCCCGTCAGCCGCGAGACGGCCGCCATGGCGACATGCCGGGCGTCGACCCCCTTGTGGGCGCGGGTTTCGCCAAGGGTCATCTCGGGGGTGGTGCCACAGAGCCCGGCGGCGACGACGATGATGTCCTGCACAAGCCACGGCCGCGGGCGGGCCGTCGGCGTGCAGACGGGCGGGGGCAGCACCTGCACCTCGGGGCCGGGCACCAGCGATGGCGCCGCGTACCAGCGGGCCCGGCACTCCCGGGCCATTTTTTTTGCGCCCGCCGCCGGCGAATGGATTTACAGCGTAGCCCAGAAATCACAGTGATGGAGGGCTCCAAAATTGCTCGTCGGCTGCGGCTGCGACGGCATCAAAGCCTGGAAATTGCCTTCGACGGCGTTGAACTGCGCCCAGTTTGGCACGCCGGGACCATTGGGCGTGCCGGACTTCACGAAGTTGGTCCAGTACTGCTGCATGTCGCGCGAGAGATGCCGCTGGGGGCCGTCAAGCGCGGGACGCGGCACCCTGACCGGCAGCGTGAAGAGATACTGGAGCTCGGACGCGTGGGCGGCGGCGTAAGGGAACGAGGCCGGAGGCAGAAAGGCTTCAGGGGCGTTCTCATCCTGGAATTGGTACGCCGACACCGGCTTGAAGGCCGACAATGAGATATTGGACTGGTAGGCCGGACAGGCGTAGACGAAGTCGGTGACGGGGGCGGCGAAGGCGGTACTGGCCGACGCGAAGTTC
>DASXMC010000375.1:0-6051 GCA_036495885.1 Allostellaceae bacterium
CGGGTGCGGTGGTGATCGCCCGGCTGCAATCGAGCACGCCGCCGCTTTCCGACAGCATGATTCTCTCGTTAGACTTGAACCCGGGCTTGGCCGAGGGACCGGGCGAGACAGGCTGGCGCCGTGCCATCTTCGGCAGCAAGCCAAACCTGCGTGATGTTCTCGACGCGCTGGTCAAGGGTGAGGCCGATCCACGGGTCAAGGGCCTGCTTGCCCGCCTCGGCACCGACGAAATCGGTTTTGCACAGGTTCAGGAGTTGCGTGACGCGATAGCCGCGTTTCGCGCAAGAGGCAAGTTCGCGATCGCTTTCGCCGAAAGTTTTGGTGAGTTTGGCGCCGGCACCCGCCCATATTACCTCGCCACCGCGTTCGACCAAATCTGGCTGCAGCCGATGGGCAGCCTCGGCCTGACCGGGCTCTATTCCGAGAGCCTGTTTATCAGAGGCACGCTCGACAAGCTCGGGATCGCACCGGAATTTGATCACAAGGGCCAGTTCAAGACCGCCGCCAACATTCTGACCGAAACCCAAATGACGGCACCGCAGCGCGAGGAGGTGCAAGACCTCCTGAAGTCGGTTTCGGGACAAGTGGTGAGCGGCATTGCCCAGACCCGCCGACTATCGCCGGATGCCGTGGAGGCGGCAATCGACAAGGCGCCTCTGCTCCCCGACGAAGCCTTGCGGGCCAGGCTCGTCGACCGCATCGGCTACCGCGACGACGCGATCGCCGCCGCCCACAAGCGCGCGCCGGGCGCCGAGCTTACCGGCCTTTCGACCTATCTCGACGGCGCCGGACGGCCCTACCGCGAAGGCGAGCGGATTGCGCTGATCTATGGTTCGGGGCTGATCGTCCGCGACAGCGGCATGGCCAATCCGCTGACCCAATCCGACGAGCTGGCGGCCAACAAGATGACGGGTGCGTTTCGCGCGGCAGTGCGCGATCCCAAGGTCCGCGCCATCCTGTTCCGCATCGACAGCCCTGGCGGTTCGGTCGTCGCCTCCGAGACGATCTGGCGCAATGTTGTCTTTGCCCGTGAACGGGGTAAGCCGGTGATCGTGTCGATGGGTAATGTAGCGGGCTCCGGCGGCTATTATGTCGCCGCACCGGCAGACAAGATCGTCGCCGAGCCCGCAACTCTGACCGGCTCGATCGGCGTGCTCGCCGGCAAGATGGTGATTGCCGATCTGTTGAAAAAGATCGGTGTCACGACGGACGCCGTTCAGTCGGGCGCCAACGCAGCGATGTTCAGCGCCACCTCCGGTTTTTCGCCGCTTGCCCGCGCGCGTCTACAGGCGTTTCTCGATGCGACCTACAAAGGCTTCAAGGATCACGTCGCGACTGGCCGCCACATGACGCCCGAGGCGGTCGAGGCGGTGGCCCAGGGACGGGTTTGGTCGGGGGTGGAGGCAAAAAAGAATGGTCTCGTCGATGCTTTGGGCGGTTATCAGGTGGCGCTGCGCCTGGCGAGGGAAGCCGCCAAAATTCCCGCGGGCACAGCGGTCCAGTTGACCGTGTTTCCGCGTGAGGAGGGCATCGCTCAAATTCTTTACGAGCGGCTGACCGGCAAAGAGCTCGAGGATAATGACGTCGGCGTCACTACGCTCGGTCGCGCGATCGAAGCGGCCCAGCCCGTGTTGGACCGGATCGTAGCGCTCCTCGACAATACTGGCGTTCTGATCATGCCGCTCGAACCTCCCCGATAAGCTCTCCAGCTTAACTTATAAGCTACTTATAAGCTCTCGGGATTAACCTATAAGACTGCTTTGAGTTCGGGATTAACCTATAAGTCTGCCTTGAGTTAACGACATCTCAACCCCAGCGTATTCCCATTCGGGAACAGAACCGCGTTGCTCGCGGTTAGCAGAATAGGCGAATGGGCGGATCTCTCCCGTTCTCGCCTCGGGTAACGCATTTTGGGGTGGTGAGGCACGGCGAATGTTCGGTAACGCGATTTTTCGCCTTGTCGATTTCTGCATCCGTCGGGCGGTGCCGGTCGCCGCTGCTGCTGTGATCTTTGCGGGCGCATGCGGCGTGTACGCCGTGCAGCATTTCGCGATCAACACCGATACGACTGCACTGTTTCCGCCGAACCTTCCTTGGGCCCAGCGCGCGTTTGAATTTATGCGGGCGTTTCCCGAGCCCGGGATCATCGTCGTGGTCGAGGCGCCGACGCCGGAAGATACCGAGCAGGCGGCTTCGAAACTAGCGGCAGCGCTCGAGGGACGCAAGGACCTGATCAAAAGCGTCAGCCAGCCGCAAGGCGGGGCTTTTTTCGAGCGCAACGGGTTGCTTTACCTTCCTACCGGTGAAGTAGCGCGGCTGACCGGAGGGCTCACCCAAGCCAGCCCGTTGATCGCCACCCTTGCCGCCGACCCCAGTCTGCGCGGGGCGCTCGGCGCATTGTCGGACGGGCTGGCCGGGGTCGAAGCCGGCATGCTGCCGCGCGACGCGCTGACGCGCCCGCTCGACATGGCGTCGGCGACCGCGCAAGCGGCTCTCGCCGACCGGCCGGCGAATTTTTCGTGGCAGGTGCTGGCGAGCGGGCATGCTGCCCAGCCCGACCAGCTCCGCCGCTTTATCGAGGTCGAACCGATCCTCGACTTTCACGCCCTCGAGCCCGGACGTGCCGCAACCAACGCGATAGCACAAACCGCGCGCCAGTTGCAGCTCGGCCATGAATATCAGGCCGTCATCCGGCAGACCGGGTTGGTTCCGATAAATGACGACGGTTTCGCGACGTTGACCAAAAATGCCGGTCTCAACGCCGTGCTGTCCCTGTCCGCGGTGGGTCTGATCGTGTGGCTGGCGCTGCGCTCGGTCCGGATCATCCTCGCCGTCGTTGCAACCATCATTGCCGGGCTTGCCGCTTCCGCCGCCTTGGGCCTGTTCCTCGTCGGCGCTTTGAACCTGATATCGGTTGCGTTTTTGGTGTTATTCATCGGGCTCGGCATCGATTTCGGCATTCAATTCAGTGTGCGCTACCGCGCCGAGCGGTATGAGCTGGGGCATTTGCGTGCGGCGCTGCGCAGTGCGGCGCGCAAAGCGGGCCCGCCCTTGGCGCTCGCCGCCGCGGCGACCGCGGTCGGCTTTGCCTGCTTTGTCCCGACAGATTATCGCGGCCTCTCCGAACTCGGCGAGATCGCCGGGGCAGGAATGATCATCGCGTTTTTGTGCAGCATCACCCTATTGCCGGCATTGCTGGCGCTGTTCAACCCGCCACTCGAGCGGCGGCCGATGGGTTTTGCCGCACTCGCGCCGGTCGACCGGTTCTTGGGGCGGCATCGGATCGCGATCGTTGCCGTCACCCTTGGCGCGGTCGCAGCGGCCTCACCAATGTTGCTATCGCTGCGCTTCGACTTCAACCCGCTCCATCTGCGCGATCCGGCAGCGCCCGCGGTGGCAACCTATCTCGAATTGCGCAAAGACCCACAGATCGGGGCGAACGCGATCGAAGTGCTGGCGCCGAACCTCGACGCCGCCAATGCCCTCGCCCGGCGGCTCGCCACACTACCGCAGGTCTCACGGGCATCAACTCTCGACAGCCTGATCCCGCCCGACCAGAGCCGGAAACTCGCGCTGATCGACAAAGCGGCGACCGCGATCGACCGTTCACTCTCGCCGCAACACATCGAACCGCCGCCGAGCGATCGGCAAAATGTCGAAGCCCTGACGTCGACTGCGACACTGCTGTCAAAGGTGGCCGCCGCGCATCATGGCCCGGGCGCAGCAGCGGCAAGCCGCCTAGCCGGGTTGCTTCTCGACCTGGCGCACGGCTCGCCCGCGGCCCGCGAGCGCGCTGCAGCGGCGGTCGCCGATCCGCTGCGCGTTTCGCTCGCCGATTTGCGCGCGGCACTCAACCCGCAAGGCGTCATCCGCGACACGATTCCGACCGATATCAAAAGCCATTGGGTGACCGCGGACGGCCAGTCCCGAGTCGAAGTGTTGCCGCAGGGCGATCCCGACAACACCGCAGTTTTGCACGATTTTGTGACCGCAGTGCTGGCGGTGGCGCCGAACGCGACCGGCCCTGCGGTGCTGCTGTTCGAGGCCGGCAACACGGTGGTGCGGGCCTTTATCGAGGCCGGAATCTTCGCGGTCGGCGGCATCGTGCTGTTGCTCGCGGTAACTTTGCGCCGTGCCCGCGACGTGCTTTTGACCCTCCTGCCGCTGCTCGTCGCCGGTGTCGTGACACTGGAATTGATGGTTGCGCTCGGCTTGCGGCTGAATTTCGCCAACATCATCGCCCTGCCGCTGCTGCTTGGGGTCGGGGTGGCGTTCAAGATTTACTATATGCTCGCTTGGCGCAGCGGGCGCACCGCGCTGGTGCAATCAACCCTGACCCGGGCCGTTATTTTTAGTGGGCTGACCACGGCGACTGCGTTTGGGAGCTTGTGGATGTCGAGCGATCCCGGCACCTCCAGCATGGGCGAGCTGATGGCGCTCGCTCTCGCTTGCACGATGGCGGCTGCGGTGCTGTTTCAGCCGGCGCTGATGGGGCCGGCGCCTCAACGACGGGATTGGGTCGGCCAGCGCCAGCCGCGGCATCAGCCGTCAATCCTCGTGCGACAAGAAGCGCCGCGGCACCGGCCTGCCGCCTCGGCTTCGTCGACCCGGGAGGATCGGCTGGCCGAGCACGAACTCGAGAGATGAGCAATCCCCCCGGCTCCGGCTTTTATCGGCGGGGCGGCCGCACTAGCCTCGCGATCGACAATCTGCGCGCTTACGTCGTACTGCTGGTGGTGGCGTTCCATTCGTCATTGGCCTATCTCGCTTTCCTGCCGGCGCACCCGTTCGCATTCGATCAGCCGCCCTTTCAATGGCGCGCATTTCCGATCGTCGGCAGCGATCGCTCGGTTGTTCTCGAACTCTTCTGCGCCTGGCAAGACATCTTTTTGATGAGCCTGTTCTTCTTCTTGTCGGGGCTGTTCGTCTGGCCGAGCCTCAAACGCAAGGACGGACCGCGCTTTGTCGCCGACCGTCTGCGCCGGCTCGGGCTGCCGTTCCTGCTGGTCGTCGCGCTGCTGATGCCGATCGCGCATTATCCGACGTATCTGCAGACCGCCGTCGCACCAGGGATTGGCGAGTATATCCGGGCCTTTCTGGCGCTGCCGATCTGGCCCTGCGGTCCGATGTGGTTTTTGTGGCTGCTGCTGTGCGCCGATCTTCTCGCTGCCGGACTCGGGTCGATTGTGCCCGATTGGGGCGAACGGTTAGCGCGGCTGTCCAGCACCGCCGGCGCGCGGCCGGCGCGCTATTTTCTTTGGCTCTTGGCCGCCTCGGCCGTAGCCTATGTACCGGCAGCACTCATTTTTACGCCGCAGGCATGGGCCCAGTGGGGACCGTTCCCGCTACAGCTCAGCCGGCCGTTGCACTATACACTGTATTTTTTCGCCGGCGCTGGGCTTGGCGCCTACGGCATTGAGCGAGGCCTGCTCGGACCCGAAGGGGCGCTCGTCAAATACTGGCGCGTGTGGCTCGGTCTCGCTTTGGGCTCGTTTGCGCTATGGCTCGGCGTGACAGCGATGGTGGTCGAGAGCCATGGCCCAGTTGGGATGGGTTTACGGATCATTGACGATCTGAGCTTTGTCGTTGCGTGTCTGTGCAATTCTTTTGGCGTCCTAGCATTGGCGCTGCGGTTTACTGTTCGGCGGCGGGGGTGGCTCGACAATCTCAAAGAGAATGCCTACGGCATATTTCTCGTCCACTATGTTTTTGTGATCTGGTTGCAATACGCGCTGTTGCCGGCCGATCTGCCGGGGATGGTCAAAGCCGCGTTCGTCTTTGCCGGGACGGTGTTGCTGAGCTGGGGGACGACCGCCGGGACACGCCATTTGCGCGCCTTTATAGCCTCGAGCATGACCGGCGGGCGGGATGCGGCCGCTAGGCTATCGTAAGCGCGGTTCGCTCCCCGACAAAGGCACCGATGCGCACAATCGCGCGCCGCGCTTCGGGCATCACCGACGCGAACAGGTGCCACACATGCGGCATACGCGGCCAGATTTCGAGCGCTACATCGCAACCGGCCGCGCGCAAGCGATCGGCCATACGAGTGGC
>DASXMC010000376.1:0-12385 GCA_036495885.1 Allostellaceae bacterium
GCCGCGCCAGAAACGGGATCAATTGCAGCTGGCGGACCCCTTCGCTTAGATAGTGCTGCCCGGTGGCGACAGCATCCCAGCCCCGGTCCCGCGCCAGCCGCGCCATCGCGTATTGGCCTTCGAGCTCGGCCACAACATCGCTCCCAGGCGGATGCTGCCCGGTCAGAAATATCCCGATCTTCATGCTTCCTCCACCAATCAGCGCCGGCGAAAACGCTTGCCTCGGCCGACGAGCCCTTGAGCGGAAAGATGGACCGATTCCTCGTCGTCGGCGACAACATGCCCGATGATCCTGGCGGCCCGGCCGTGAGCCTCGAGTATCGCCAGTATCGCGGCGCAATCACGCTCGGCGGCGGCGATACAAAATCCGACGCCCATGTTGAAGACTTCGTACATCTCCGGCTCGTCGACCTCGCCCAATCGTTGGATCAGCCGAAATATCGCCGGGACCGGCGGCAAATTGTCGAGCTCGAACCCGACTGCGGCGGCAACCCGTGACAGGTTCAAAAGGCCGTCGCCGGTAATGTTGACCAGCGCCTTTACCCCCGGTACCTGCGTGATGATGTCGAGCACCTCGGGCACGTAAATCAAGGTCGGCCGCAGCAATTCCTCGGCCAGCGCCACACCCAGCTCGGGAAAGACGTGATCGGGGCACAATCCGCCGCGCTCGAAGAATGCTCGCCGCGCCAGCGACAGACCGTTGCTGTGAATGCCGCTGCTGGCAATCCCGATCACGGCGTCGCCAGGCATCAGGTCGCGGCCGACGATGATCCGGTCGAGCGGCACCAGGCCGACCGCCATCCCGACCAGGTCAAAGCCGGTCACGATGTCCTTGAGCTGGGCGATTTCGCCGCCTGAAATCGAGATCCCGGCCTGCCGCGCGCCCTCGGCAAGACCGGTCGCGAGCGCCCCCAGCATTTCCGCTTGCGCCGAGCCGACCGCGATGTAGTCGACCATCGACAACGGCCGCGCGCCGACGCAGATCACATCGTTGACGTTCATCGCGACGCAATCGATGCCGATCGTGTCGTATTTTTTGACCATGTCCGCGATGATCGATTTGGAGCCGACCCCATCGGTGCAGAGTGCCAGGCCCATGCCGCCGCCGATGTCGATGACATTGGCGAAATAGCCGATGTCGAGGGCGACGGCGCCGATCTCGCCCGCTGTCGGCCATGTCCCCTTGATCGCGGCAGTGATCTTGGCCAGGCCCTGGTCGGCGGCGGCGATGTCGACCCCGGCTTCACGGTAGCGGTCTTGCTCGCTCATCGCCCCTCCCTGACGGTGGCGCTGTCCTATCGGGCGGTGGTCAAAAGCGCAACACACCCAATCGCCTCAGCCATGCTCGATTGGCGCTATGTATCGCGCCGGCACCGGCCGATTATCAGCCATGTCCGGTCGCGAGGTTCCCCAACAAGGGTCTCGCCCGGACAAAGAGGAGGATTGCACCTATGACCGTCGCCACAATCACCAGGGAATTGCGCCCGCTGGGTGGACACCTCGGCACCGAGGCGCTCGGCATCGATCTGGCCCGGCTCGACGACGACGCCTTTACCTGGATTGCCCGCGCCTTTGCCGAGCATCCGGTTCTGGTGTTCCGCAACCAGCGGCTCGGAGCCGACGACATTGCCGCCTTTGGCCGCCGCTTTGGCACCCCGCGCAAACACGCCCTGGTCGCCTACCGCCACCCCGACAATCCCGATGTGTCGTGGATCCGCAATGTCGACGAAGCCGGCAACATCGACTGGTTTGGCGTCAAGCGGGCGACCGACTGGCACACCGACTCGACCTATGAGGAGGTATTGCCGCTGCTCGCGATGCTGCACGCGGTCGAGGTGCCGTCGCAGAAGGGCGGGACGATTTTTGCCGATATGTGCGCCGCTTACGACGCGCTATCCGAGCCGATGAAAGAGCGGCTCGCTGGCCTCGTCGGGTTGCATGGCCGCACCGACGGCCCAGCCGGCGCTCGGCTCTACGAGCCCGGCGAACAGATGAACCGTACCGAAAAACACTATGTCGAGCAGCGCCGTCCGGCGGTCGTCAACCATCCGGTCACCGGGCGCCCGATCCTGTTTGTCAACCCGATGCACACGCACGGCTTTGCCGGCATGGAGCGCGAGCCCGCCTGGCAATTGATCGACGAGCTGGCGGCGCACGCGACGCAGGACCGCTTCACCTATTATCATCGCTGGCAGGTCGGCGATCTGTTGATGTGGGACGAGCGCGCTACGATGCATCGCGGCGCCGGCGATAGCGACCCCGGTGAGCGCCGCGTCATGCTCCGCACCATCGTCTACCCGAACTTAACCGACGTATCGAATCAGAAATCCATAAGCTAATTCAAGCAGTCGTCATTGCGAGGAGCGAAGCGACGAAGCAATCTCGAAGATCACATGCACACCGTCACGAGATTGCTTCGCTCCGCTCGCAATGACAATATGACCATTAATTAAGCAAGCTTTTAACACTCGACACATTGGTTCTGAGGATCAAACCGAAGACCCTTTAATCGTCTCGCCCGGTGGGCCCTTGGCCCGCGGATCGGGCCCGGTCATCCACGAGAAAACCGGGTAGGGCTGAATGGCCTCTCGTGGATGGCTGGGCCAAGCCCGGCCAAATCGAGCCGGCCAAATCGAGTTCAGGAAGTTGCCAATATCGGTGATTGTCGACACGCCCTAATGCAATGAACTCGCTCTCTATCCTTCACTTGGCTTCCGACGGATCTGAGGCTTGAGATTTTCGAATGGGCCGGCGCCCTTCGGCCTTGCGGGCGATCGCTTCCGCCGCCTGACGTTCGGCGGCGTCCTTGTCGGCCGCTTCCTTCGCCAGGCGAAGGGCGCGCAACCGCGCTGTTTTCTCCGCCTCAGCTTCTCGCAAGCGATGGTTGGGCAACGGAGTCTTCAAATCCGCCTTCTTTGACGACTTGAACTGCCCCTCTGCTCGCCGGCGGCTGGCGTCGCCCGGCACAGGATGGGAATGCATGATTGCGGCCTCCTTTACGGGCGCACGATCTCGCCGGGTGGCACCTGCTTCCCGGAATAATGTTGCAGCCAATCTCGAGCGGCGTCTTCGGCAGACGGCCCGTCTGCTGTGGAGCACCTGACCCGCCGCCCTGATTTCTGCGCCAGCACGATGGCGTGGTTCCACTGTCTGTCGTCTGTCATTGGCCCCTCGACCGAAAACGTCTCCTTATCCCCATCGGTGACAATCAGATAGAATGGCTCCGGCATGGCATGATTTCCTCTCGTCCGTTAGCAAGGCGCGGCGGCACGAGCTCTCGACCCGGGTAATCTGCCTTAGAGCGTCCCAGCGCCGGGGACGAGCCACGGGCGATGCGGGCGTTCGAGGGGCGCCATTACCGCGTGATCGGTACTCTGATCCGAAGTGGTGATATCGACGACGCCGGCGTCACTCTTATCGTTTCGGCCGCTATCGTGCGCCTCGCACCATTTATTGAAGCCTGTAGCGCTGCTATCTGCCAAGGAAATGCGCATTTTATCATCCTTTTGTTGATCGAGCGCAAAATACATATGGGGACGATTTTTGTATTTTGCAGATGAGTGTTTTAGCCAATCCTATCGGGAAAAACCACATGCGGTTCCGCCGACCTGCGCTTTTCTCATATATACGAGTCGATTCGTAAATTATATGCACCGACCTGCGTCCGGACAGATGCGGGCCCGGTCGCGGGAACGGTGCCCGAGGTTTCGCTGCGGGCAACAGCAAAAACATCGGAAACGACGGGCGGGCAGAAGCGCGGGCGCAGCAACCCCCGAGGGCGGTTGTCATCACGCGAGCCGCGATGCAAGCTCGATCCCCAGTCCGAGGGAGGAGGAAACGATGCCGATTGAGCCGATGCTGACCGAAGAGATGCCGGCAAACGCGCTTGTCGCCCGGGTGCTCGAAGAGGCCGGGATCGAAATGGTGTTTGGCATCTCGGGAGGCCATACCGGGCGGATCGTCTCGGGGCTCAGCAAATACCAGAATTCGATCCGCAGCGTGCTGGTACGCGAGGAAAGCTTGGGCGGGGTCATGGCCGAGGTTTATGGCCGGCTGACCCGCCGCCCCGGCGTGTTGCTCGGCCAGGGTCCCTGGGTGCTCGGCAACGGGCTGATCGGCACGATCGAGGCGTATTTGTCGAGCTCGCCGATGCTGCTGTTGACCGATTTCAGCGACGCGCCGCGCTTTCCGCTGCACGCGCCCTATCAGCAGGGTACCGGCGATTGGGGCAGCTGGGACGCGCGCCGCGCTTTCGGCGGCGTCACCAAGCACGTAATGCAGGCGCATGACCCGGTGGCCGCGGTGCAGGCGACCCAGCTCGGCATCAAGCATGCGATGGCCGGCCAGCCCGGACCGGTCGCCATCCTCTACAGCCATGATTCGCTGGCCGGCTCAGTTGCACCAGATTCGCAGCCGATGCTGTACCCGACCCGTTATTACCTGCCGGGGACACCGCCGCCGGCTGAACAGCGCCAGGTCGAGGCCGCGGCCGCGGCGATCCTCGCCGCCGAGCGGCCGGTGCTGATCTCGGGCAACGGCGTGCGCATCGCGCGCGCCTATAACGAGCTGCGCCAACTCGCCGAGGCGGCCGCGCTCCCAGTGGCGACGACCGCGGCGGGCAAGGGCACCTTTGCCGAGACCCACCCGCTGGCATTGGGCGTGTTCGGCACCTTTGGCACCGAGGCGGGCAATGCCTGCGTCGCCGAGGCAGACCTCGTTGTCGTCGTCGGCTCGAAGCTTAGCCCGAGTGACACCGCGTGGGAAAACCGCGCACTCCTCGACCCGACCCGGCAAACCTTTGTCCAGATAGACATCGAGCCGCGCAACGCATCGTGGAACTACCCGGCCGAGCATGTGCTGCTCGGTGACGCCGCGGTTATTCTCGGCCAGCTCGCGGCTGAGATCCGTGGGCGCGGCACCGGGCGACGGCAGGAGGCCGAGCGCCGCGTCGCGGGTCATCGCGAGCGCCACGGTTATTTCAGCGACCGGGCCTATTTCGCCGACGAGGTGCCGATCCTGCCGCAACGGCTGATCGGCGAATTGCAGCGCGGCCTGCCCGAAAACGCGATCGTGACCTGCGACGCCGGCGAAAACCGCATCATGATGACGCATTTCTACCAGACGAAGCGCGCCGAAGGCTTTTTGCAGGCGGCGGGCTCGGGTCCGATGGGGTTCGCGATCCCGGCCGCACTCGGCGCCAAACTCGTCCATCCCGACCGGCCGGTCGTCGCGGTGTGCGGCGATGGCGGGTTTGCGATGACGATGAACGGGCTGATGACCGCTGTCGAGCACGATATCCCGATCATCACGGTCGTCTTCAACAACAAGGCGCTGGGCTGGGTTTTGCACGGCTCAGGACCGTTCTCGGCCGAGTTCAACGATTGGGACCATGCCGCGATCGCTCGCGCGATGGGCTGTCGCGGCGTGCGCATCGAAGAGCCGGCGGCGATCGCCCCCGCTTTGGCCGAAGCGCTCTCCACCCGCGCGCCGACCGTGCTCGATGTTCGCACCTCGCTCGCCGTAACCTTCGCCGACATCACCTCACAATTGGCGAAGGACGCTTCGCCGCGCCGGCGCTGAGGTCCGGGCGTGGCGGCCGGCGCGGGCATCGACCGGGTTTTGCAGAGCGCGATCGATGCCGGCGACGTGCCCGGGGTCGTCGCACTGGCGGCAAGCGATCGCGGTGTCTTCTACCGGGGCGCGTTCGGCCGGCGTGAAATCGGCTCCGGCCCGTCGATGACGATCGACACGATCTTTCGCATCGCCTCGATGACCAAGGCGGTGACTTCGGTCGCGGCACTGCAATTGGTCGAGCAAGAAAAGCTGGTGTTCGACGAGCCGATCGGCCGGGTTTTGCCCGAGCTCGCCGCACCCCTGGTGCTTGATGGTTTTGCCGCGTCGGGCAAGCCGCGGCTGCGCCCGGCCAAGCGGCCGATTACGCTGCATCATCTGCTGACGCATACGGCGGGTTTTGGCTATGAGATGCTCAACGCCGAGCTGATCCGGTATATCGCGGCGACCAAGACACCATCGACCAGCACTGGCAAGCTCGCGTCATTACGGCTGCCCCTGCTGTTTGATCCAGGCGAGAGGTGGCAGTACGGGATCAACATCGACTGGCTCGGGCGCGCCATCGAGGCGGCAAGCGGCCAGCCGCTGGATGACTATTTTCGCGAGCACATTTTCGATCCGCTCGACATGGCGGACAGCGGCTTTGTCCTGGGCCCCGAGCAAAATACCAGGCTGATGCGCGCGCACCGGCGCAAAACAGACGGTTCGCTCGAAGCCATCGAGGTCGAGAGCCCTCCGCGCAAGCCGGAATTTTGGGGCGGCGGCGGCGCGCTTTATTCGACGGGGCCCGACTATATGCGCTTTTTGCAAATGCTGCTCGGCGGGGGGGAGTTCGACGGCGTCAGGGTGTTGCGTCCGGAAACCGTTCGGGAAATCGGACGAAACCAAATCGGCGATTTGCCCGCGGGAACCATGCGCACCGCAATGCCCGAGCGGACCCAGGATTTCGTTCTCTTCCCGGAGGGGTCGTGCCGCTGGGGGCTCGCTAATATGATCAACACCGAACCGGGCCCCAACGGCCGCAGCGCCGGCAGCCTGAGCTGGGGCGGGATATTCAACACCTATTACTGGATCGATCCTGCAAAGCGCATCGCCGCGGTAATCCTGACCCAGATCCTGCCCTTTGCCGATGCCCGCGCACTCGCCCTCTACGGCGCCTTCGAACGCGCCGTCTATGCCGCACTGGAGGCGGATTGACAGCTCTGCACGGGCGATGCGAGATGTGCTGCTCTGATCGGGTTGCTCGATACGCGCGAAAGTGCGAAGAGCCTCACCGCCGCGGGTCTTGCCGATGCACTCCCGCATATGTAACCGGGTTGGCACGCGCTGGCGCAACCACTCAAGACGAGAGATGCGGGGCGATCGGACCATAATCCGGACGAACCTTGCGGCTCTGGTATAATTCGCTGCGATGCTGACGATCTCCGAGTTGACCTACCGCATCGAAAGGCGACGGCTTTTCGATCGCGCCAGCATGCAGATCCCGGACGGCGCCAAGGTCGGGCTCGTCGGCCGCAACGGCGTCGGCAAATCGACCCTGTTCAATCTCATCCGCGGCGTGTTGGAGCCGGAGGACGGGACCATCGAGCTGCCGGGCAGCCAGCGGATCGGATTTCTCGCACAAGAGGCGCCCGGCGGATCCGCGACCCCCTTTGAAACGGTGCTCGCGGCCGATCGCGAGCGCACGCGGCTGTTGGCCGAGCGCGACGCCGATCCCGAACCGCTGCGCGCCGGCGAAATCGAGACACGTCTCCACGAGATCGGCGCTCACTCGGCGCCCAGCCGGGCGGGCCGGATCCTCGCCGGGCTCGGGTTCGACAGCGCAGCACAGCATCGCCCGCTGGCAGATCTGTCGGGTGGCTGGCGGATGCGGGTGGCGCTGGCCGCGGTGTTATTCACCGAGCCCGATCTGTTGCTGCTCGATGAGCCGACCAATCACCTCGATTTCGAATCCTCGCTGTGGCTCGAGCAGTTTTTGCGCAGCTATCGGCAAACCTTGATCCTGATCAGTCACGATCGCCGTGTGTTGAACGCGGTGACGACGATGACCGTGCATCTCGAGCGCGGCAAGCTGACGGTCTATTCCGGCGGCTTTGATGCGTTCCTGAGAGCGCGGAGCGAAAATGCCCGACGCTTGGCGACCCTGGCCAAACAGCAAGCCGACGAACGGCAGCGGCTCCAGGCGTTTGTCGACCGGTTTCGCGCCAAGGCGTCAAAGGCGCGCCAAGCGCAGAGCCGCGTCAAGGCGCTCGCCCGACTCGAACCCGTGGTGCTCGCCGCCGCGGAGCCGCCGCCGCGGATTTTGTTTCCCGAACCGGCGCAGCTGAGCCCGCCGCTGATTTCGCTCGAGCGGGCGAGCGTCGGTTACGCCGCAAAAAAGCCGGTGCTGGCGCGGCTCGACCTGCGGCTCGATCCCGACGACCGAGTGGCACTTCTCGGCGCCAACGGCAACGGCAAGACGACCTTTGCGCGGCTGCTCGCCGGCCGCCTGCCGCTCTCGGGCGGGACGATGACAAGATCGCCAAAGCTGCGCTGCGGCTATTTCGCCCAGCATCAGATCGAGGAGATGCGACCCGACGAATCGGCCTATGAGCATTTGTCGGCGCTGATGCCGACGGCCTTGCCCGAGGCCGTGCGGACCCGGCTCGGGGGCTTCGGCTTTGGCGAAGACAAAGCCTTCGCACCAGTCTCCGAGTTGTCGGGGGGTGAGCGGGCGCGGCTCAATCTGGCACTTGTGACGTATGACGCGCCGTCGCTTCTCATTCTCGACGAGCCGACCAACCACCTCGATCTCGAAACCCGCGAAGCTCTGGTGCAGGCAATCAATGAATATTCGGGTGCTGTGGTGGTGGTCAGCCACGACTGGCATCTGCTCGAACTGGTCGCCGACCAGTTGTGGCTGGTGGCCGACGGCACGGTGAGACCCTTTGCCGGTGATCTCGAGGATTATCGCCGGATGTTGCTTCAAGGCTCCGAATCGTCCGAGAGCTGCCATCGCGCCGCGGCCAACGATCGCCAAAACGTTCGGCGGCGGGCGGCCGACAAGCGGCGCCTCATCGAGCCGCTGCGCCAGCGGGCCCGGCAGGCGGAAGCGGCGATCACACGCCTGACGCAAGAGCGCGAGGCGCTCGACAGTCGCCTTGCCACGGCGAACGGCGCCCAGCTCACCGGTTCGGTGGTTGGGGAGGTGATGAAGCGCCGGGCCGAGTTGATCCGCCTGATCGCGGAGGCGGAGAGCGAATGGTTGGCCACCGAGGAGGCGATCGAGCGTGAGGGGGATGGGTTGACCCGCAATCTGGCCCGCAGCTCTTGACGGCCGCCTAGCCTTGCGGTGACCGCGGCAGCCTCGCGGTGACCGCGGCGTGCCAGCGGCAATCCATTGACAGCCTTAACCACACGCAAAACGAGCAAAAACAACGGCAGACGAGCGCGGCTGATGGCCGCAGCGCCAGATGTGATTATAATCTACTTTGACAACTCAGGGGAAAGCAGTCTATTTCAGAAGATTGACAGGGGATTTCTCGGGTAAGGTTGAGCAACTGCAAGCGAGGTGATGAAATCGCCACGCGAGCGCCTATCGGAGCCGATTTTGCCATGGCCGACAGTCCTGCGATCACCGATCGGAACCTTGAAGCGACGACAAACATTTCGCTCAAGCGGGAGCCGGCCTGTTTTGCCTTTCTGTCTCCGCGGTCGGTCGCGTCGCCGATGTCGATCGATTCGATCAACCTGGACCTCGCCTCGGCCGACTACTTCCACGGTCGGGCGTCGCTCTGGACTACCTTGGAAATGCGCTCAGGCGTCAACGACGATCATCCGACGGCTCTGCTTGGCTTCGATGAGACATTTCTGCGCCCGTTCGCCCGAGCGCTGATCGAGGCGGCGACCACGCGCGCTGCATACCGGATGACAATCCTTCAAGAGAATCGCAATCCCGATCGCTGCCGTGTTGTCGAATATGTCACAGGGGCCGGCAAGGCATTACAGGAACTCATTCTTCAGCCCTACGACAATGTCGTGTTGATCGGTGCGGCAAACGGCAAGGACGGCGAAGAGACCTTGTTCCAATTGCCCCGCACCGACAGTTTTCTCCGCGCCTTCGCCAAGATCGCCTATGTCGCCGATCAAGCACTGCATGATTTGCTTGACGACATAGAACGAATCGCTCGCCGCCAGAATACCGAGACTAGCTTGTAACGGTACATTCACCCGGACCGGATGGGACGCGAATTCGCCGATTAGTGCGCCACGGCATGTCGGCCAGTTCGCTCAGAATAATATAATTAGGACTCGAATATAAATTGGCCGTTCCAATCTGACTTCTGCTCAGGCGTAAGCAGAAGATTGGTTCACCGCTTTGGCTAGGCTTGGCCACTACCCGCGACCCACTGGCCCTGCTGCGTTCGGTCTTTGACCCGGGACCAGAACCTCTCCTCGGGGCGTGCGCGGCGCGGACCCCACACCGATGATCGGGCCCGAGGCTGGAGGCTCGAGCATCGCCGCGCAAGTGTCCTGGTCTGCCGCGTCGCTGCGCGGTGTCCGATCGGGCAAGGCGAGCATAGGGCGCGCCAACCTGTACAATCGCGTTTGGCGACGAATCCCCCGCGCCGGTGGATAACTTTGTGCAAAACCAATTGACAGCGGTATCGGCCGCTAATCATTTCAGCTGTTACAGCGATTCGCCTAAAAAATAGGCAATCCTGTAAACTATTGCCTTGCCTTGAAAAATCCCAAACCGATCGTTAAATCTCGTAACCGGCGTGTAAACCTTTGGTAACAAACGCGTTATTTCGTCGAGTTTTGTGCGCTTGCGGACGAACGGGCGGCGCTGTGCACAAAATCCCACGCCTGTGCCATAGCGCCTGTCTTTGCCGTCCTTTGCCGGCTTGTCGCGCCGCCCCGCGGTCTCTATCTTCGCCGCCGGCAAAAGCCCCAGGCCGGCCGCTCCCACCGGCTGAAGACGAGGATTAAAGGCATGGCAAAGATCAAAGTCGCGCAGCCGGTCGTCGAACTCGATGGCGACGAGATGGCGCGGATCATGTGGAGCTTCATCAAGAACAAGCTGATCCTGCCCTATCTCGACATCGACCTCAAATATTACGATCTCGGGATCGAGGAGCGCGACAGGACCGACGATCAGGTCACCGTCGATGCCGCCAATGCGATCAAGAAATACGGCGTCGGCATCAAATGCGCCGGGATCACACCCGATGAGGCGCGGGTCGAGGAATTTCACCTGAGGCGGATGTATCGCTCGCCGAACGGCACGTTGCGCAACATCATCGGCGGCACGATCTTTCGCGAACCGATCGTGTGCCAAAACGTGCCGCGCCTGGTCCCGAACTGGACAAAGCCGATCGTCATCGGCCGCCACGCCTATGCCGACCAATACGCCGCGACCGATTTCGTCGTCCCCGGAGCCGGCACGCTGACCATCACTTTCACCCCCAAAAACGGCGGCGAGCCGATCAGCCGCAAGGTATTCGACTTCCCGGACAGCGGCGTGGCTATGGGGATGTACAACCTGGACGAATCGATCAAAGGGTTCGCCCGGTCGTCGTTCAATTTCGGGCTGCAGCGCGGCTGGCCGGTTTATTTGTCGACCAAGAATACGATTCTCAAAGCCTATGACGGCCGCTTCAAAGATCTGTTCCAGGAAGTCTTCGACAACGAGTTCGCCGACAAGTTCAAGGCCAATAACCTGACCTACGAGCACCGACTGATCGACGACATGGTGGCGTTGGCGTTGAAATGGAACGGCGGCTTTGTCTGGGCTTGCAAGAATTATGACGGCGACGTGCAATCCGATACCTTGGCGCAAGGGTTCGGCTCGCTCGGCATGATGACTTCGGTGCTGCTGACCCCGGACGCCAAGACGGTCGAGACCGAGGCGGCGCACGGCACCGTCACCCGGCATTACCGGCAGCATCAGCAGGGCCGCGAGACCTCGACCAATCCGATCGCGTCGATCTTTGCCTGGACCCGCGGGCTGCGCTATCGCGGCACGTTCGACAACACCCCTGAGGTAGTGCGGTTCGCCGAGAATCTGGAAAAGGTGTGCATCGACACCGTCGAAGGCGGCGACATGACGCGCGATCTGGCGATCTTGATCCGCGCCGACCATCCGTGGCTGACAACCAACCAGTTCCTCGACAAGCTCGACCAGAACTTGCAACACGCGATGGGCTAAGCCGGCAACGGGCTGAGCCGGCAATCGGCTGAGCCGGTAACGGGCTGAGCCATCTGGGGCCTGAGAACGGGGAGGAGCGACGATGCGCCTGAGCATTCTCGACGATTACCAGGGTGTCGCATTGGAGATGGCCGATTGGTCGCCGGTCCGAAACCGGTCGGTCGAGATTGCGGTCGAGCGCCATGCCTTTGCCGATGAAGACGCGGCAGCGCGCGCGCTTGCCGATTCCGAGCTGGTCGCGGCGATGCGCGAGCGCACGCCCTTTCCGCGCGGTCTCCTCGATCGTCTGCCAAAGCTGAAGTTGCTGGTCACGACCGGCATGCGCAATGCCTCCTTCGACATGGCGGCGCTGAAGGACCGCGGCGTCACTGTGTGCGGCACCGGCGGCCCCGGGGGCGGTAACGAGGACACCGCCGAACTCGCCTGGGGTCTGATCCTCGGCGCCGCGCGGCGGATCGCCGAGGATCACCAATTCATGCGCCTCGGCGGCTGGCAAACCCGCATCGGGCACCGCGTCGCCGGCAAGACTCTCGGCGTGCTCGGCCTCGGGCGTCTCGGCAGTGCGGTCGCCCGCGTCGGGCTCGCCTTTGGCATGAAGGCGATCGCCTGGAGCCAGAACCTAAC
>DASXMC010000377.1:0-2530 GCA_036495885.1 Allostellaceae bacterium
AGGCCTGCGCCACCTGGCGGATCTGGTTCAGAAGGCCCGCGCCGACCGGGATGCCGTCCTTCAGCCGCTGTTCGCGGTATTTCCATTGCGGGTCGCCCGCGACCATGACTGGCTGCGCCGGGTCCATTGGCGTTGTCGCGCGCAAATCGTTGCACAAGCGGGTCACGTCGGCGGTGAAATCGTCGGGGTCGCGGAACAGCGCCGGATCGATCGCGATAAAACAGTGGCCGATATCGTTGCCCTGCGGCTTTCTACCGGAAATCGGGTCGGTGATCAGGCCCGCACCGGACAGGCACGCGCTCAAAATGTTTACCATCACCGCGAGCCCGTAGCCCTTGTAGCTCGAAGTTTCCGGCGACCCGCCGAGCGAGGTCAGAAACCCGCCCTTGTCGCGCGCTTCCCCCGGGTCGGTACTGGGCTGCCCGTTTTTGTCGAGCACCCAACCCGGCGGGCAGGCGAGCCCCTCATTGGCCTTGTTGCGGATGCGCCCCGCGGCCACCGTCGTCGTCGCCATATCGAGCAGAAACGGCTGACCGTGTTCGGCGGTCGGGGCGGCAAACGACCACGGATCGGTGCCGAGCTTGGCTTCTTTGCCAAAGGTCGGCGCCATCTGGGGGACGGTATTGCTGGTGCAGGCGATACCGATCAGGCCGGCGTTGGCGGCCATCAAGGTGTAATAGCCGGTGGCGCCGAAATGCGCCGAGTTGCGCACCGCGGTGATCGCGATGCCCGCTTCTTTGGCTTTGTCGATCGCCACCTGCATCGCAAACCGCGCCGGCACGTGGCCGAGCCCGCGATCGCCGTCGATCAGCGCCGAGACCGGGGTTTCTTTAATGATACGCGGGCGGGCCTGCATGTTGGCGCGGCCGCTGCGGCGCGCCCTGTCATAACCCGGGATCATCGAGATGCCGTGGCTGTCGACCCCGTGCAGATCGGCCCAGCCGAGGATGTCGGCGGTGGTCTCGGCATTGTCCTCGGGCATCCCCCAAGCGAGCAGAATCGCCTTCAGTTGCGCGCGGTGCTGTTCATAGGGTGCGGGCATGGCAATTTCCTCCGGTCGGGACACAGCCTCGCGCGATCCGCCCCTCCCGGCAAGCCTCGACAGGTGCAGCCGAACTCTGTTCTGGATGTTTGGCGAACAGGGCTTCGCTCTCTATAACAAAGCTGGTGCAAAGAGCCGAAGGGAGGGGCTCATGAAGGATTTCTCCGGCAGGATCGCGGTCGTGACCGGCGGCGGCTCGGGCATGGGACGCGAGCTCGTCCGCCAGCTCGCTGCGGAAGCCTGCAATGTCGCGATGTGCGACGTCTCGGCGGCGGCGATGGCGGAGACTGAGCGGCTGTGCCAGGCGGCGGGAATGCCGCAAGGATTGCGCGTGACGACACACATCGCCGATATCTCCGACCCGTCGCACGTCGAACGGTTCCGCGACGAGATCGCCCAGCGCCACGCCACCGACAAGATCCATTTGTTGTTTAACAATGCCGGCATCGGCGGCGGCGGCAGCATGATCGCGCACAGCCGCGAGGAGTGGGAAAAGACCTTCAACATATGCTGGGGCGGCGTCTATCACTCGACCCGCGCGTTTCTGCCGATGTTGCTGAAGGCCGAGGCGGGCCACATCGTCAATACAAGCAGCGTCAACGGGTTCTGGGCGTCGGTCGGCCCGGGCATTCCGCACACCGCCTACTCTGCCGCCAAATTCGCGGTCAAAGGTTTTACCGAAGCGCTGATCGCCGACCTCAGGATCAACGCGCCGCATATCAAATGCTCGGTGGTGATGCCGGGCCATATCGGCACTTCGATCGCGGTCAACTCCCGCAAGATCCACAGCGGCAACGACTCGGACGCGATCACTGCAGGACAGATCGGGTTTGCACGGGCGCGCATCGCCGCCACGGGCCGGGACGTCTCGAACATGTCCGAGGATGAAATTCGCAAGACCATCACCGAGCGCGAACGGCGCTTTACCGAGGACGCGCCGACAAGTGCGGCCGAGGCGGCAAAGATCATTCTCGACGGCGTCAAAGCCGAGCGGTGGCGCATTCTGGTCGGGCCGGACGCGCAGATCATCGACGAGATGGTGCGCGGCTCACCGGAGCAGGCCTACGAACGCGAGTTTTTCGAGGAGTTAGCGACCAAAGCCGGTTGGCGCCTGGGCCGCTAAAGGCACCGGACCGGCAAGGCCCGGCTCGGCCACCTACGCTTGTCTCGTGCCCGAAGACATATTGATATTGCCTCCATGGCCGACGAACCCGTCACCCTCGAATTCCTCGCCCGTCAGCAGCAGCGGTTGCTCGAGGAGATGGCCTCGATGCGCGACGAGATGAGCACGATGCGCGACAACATGCAGGTGCTGACGACGATGGTGATGCGCCTCGACGGCACCGTCGGGCTCGTCCTAACCGAATTGCGGGCGATGCACGGCCAGCACCAACGCCCCGCCAACCGCGTCCGCCGCATCGAGGAGCAGCAGGACGGACCGAAGAGATAATCGGCCGCCCACCTCAAGGGATCCTGCAGTCCCGTACC
>DASXMC010000378.1:0-1637 GCA_036495885.1 Allostellaceae bacterium
CTACCGGACCTTCGACAAGGTTCGCCAGGTCGACCAGGGCGCGATCGCTGACAACAAACACCTGGGGGCGGTCTTGGCGATAATCCGCCAAGAACAGCTGCGCCGCGGGCCCCAGCGTCGCGGTGGGCCGCGCCGGCGCGACCAGCGCGATGCTCGTCTCTTCAAGATTGGCTAAGCTTCTCGACGAGCCGAGCGGGCTAACGCCCGCATCGTAAAATGTTGCTTGCGCGCCAAGTCGCACACGAATCCGCAATGATGTCGCTCGCCATTCCGGCGATGATGTCGCCCGGATAAGGGAGCACTCAGACGTCGCCTCCTACCCGCCGCGCGCCGCTCGCCAGTCTCGTGCGGTCACTCGCGGCGCCCGTACGGCGCTTGCAAGCGACGCTGAGCCTCTCCAGACCCCTCGTAATAACGAGCTGAGCACGGCTGACGACGGCTCAGCTCGCTCAGAGAGGCCCTCTGGGTGCTTTTGGATCACCATTTGCGCGGTTTTCAGGCCGGTAATGCGCCAAGCGCGCGGGTCCCTCCTGTGATTCAATCGGCGAACATCCCAAGGGAGATCAAGATTCAACCGCCGCCGCTCAGCGATTAACAAGCGGACCACACGGCACTCGGGCTATGCTGCAGCCAGCGCATCCGAAAGCGCATCGAGGAGGGGTTCGGCTGGATGAAGAGTGTCGCTTGGCCTGCGCCAGGCCAAGCTAAGGGGCGAGCCAAGGTCGATTGGGCGTTCACCGTTGCGGCGGCCGCGTACGATCTGGTTCGACTGCCGAAGCTGATCGGGTCGGCGGCATGAGGCGACGCGCTCCGAATTTCGCTCGAGCGTTTGCCGGGCGCTGGCGCATTACCGAGATGGACAAGTGGGATGAGAGCGACCTGCTCGGATCCCGCGCACATCGCCTTCACCGGTGTGGACGGCGGTAAACTGGAGTTTCTCGCGATCGAAGCCGATTTGGACGTCCGCTACGGCTCGCGTGACGGCGCCGCTTGCGCCGAGTTCTCCTGGGAGGGCTTCGACGACGGCACCTCCGTCAGCGGCCGCGGTTGGGTCACCTTGGGCACCGCTGGCCGCCTGGTCGGCCATATCTTCATCCATAAAGGTGACGACTCAGGCTTCGTCGCCGAGCGCGAGTGACTTCTTCAACAGTCTGCCAGGCCTCTCTACGAGCCGAGCGGGCTAACGCCTGCTCGGTCCCATCAACCGGTGGGGTTTCTTGCTTCGGTGCGGCGGGGCGTCGATCGAGCGCTGCGCTACGCTGGGGGCTCCGCGCTCGCCCGCCGCCCGAATGCCACGACGGTGACATTTCTAAATGGCAGAAAGAGTGACATCTGTATTTGGTGGACACACCCGCGCCTGATCGACCAACGGATTGACCGAGCTTCAACCACGGCGGGCGTCAACCGCCGCCGGGAAACAACGTCTAGTGGGTCGACACTCGCGCAATGCGAGCAAATTACGCATGTTACCATCCCTCCGACCCCATAGGGTGGGGGGTCATCATGCGCAGTCTCCGGGAACGCATTGCCAAGTTTAGGTACCTTGATAGCCGAGGAGATCGCGGGAATTGACGTTGGCGAGGCGGAGGCGCGCCTCGAGCGCGCAAACTCGGAACTGCTTTGGGGGCGAACCGGCC
>DASXMC010000379.1:0-2629 GCA_036495885.1 Allostellaceae bacterium
ACCGTGAGGTGGCCGGCGGTCTTCGCCACCTCCTGGATTGTCTGCACCCCGGTGGCGCCGGTGCCGATCACCGCGACGCGCATGCCCTCGAACCGCACCGGCTCCTTGGGCCAGCGCGCGGTGTGGCAGGACTGGCCCTGGAACGTCTCGACCCCGGGGATCGTCGGCATGGTCGGGGCGGACAGCGGACCGATGGCGGTGATCAGGAAGCGGGTGCAATAGCGGCTGCCGTCCGCCAACGTCAGATCCCAGCTTCGCGCCGGCTCCCGCCAGTGCGCCGCCGTCACCCGGCTGCGGAATTGGATGTCGCGGCGCAGACCGAATTTGTCGGCGACGTGGTTCAGATAACGCTCGGTTTCGGGTTGCGGCGCGAAACGCTCGGCCCAATTCCATTCCGTCAGCAGATCCTTCGAGAAGGAATAGCCGTAGGTGTAGCTCTCGGAATCGAAGCGGGCGCCGGGATAGCGGTTCCAGTACCAGGTGCCGCCGACGCCGCTGCCGGCTTCGAACACCCGCACCTTCAAGCCGAGTTCGCGCAGCTTGTAGAGCTGGTATAGGCCGGAAACGCCGGCGCCGATGATGATCGCATCGAAATCCAGGGCCGGGTCGAGCTCGGCTTCGTGCGCAATCGCGTGAGAGTAGGCCATGTTGTTCCTTCCCCGAACTGCCGCCTGCGGGCGACCCAACGCAACTCCATCATCATCCAAGACGCAGCAGTCGCACGCTCTCGGAAAGCCGCGCCGCCCCCGATTGCATCGCCCGGCTGAGCGGCCCTAGCGCGTCACCGTCGAGGTCATGCGCATGACCCGCCGCGGTCAGGATCAGCAGCAGCTGCCAAGACGGCGACAAAACCGGCACGGAGAGCAGGGTGATGCCCTGAAACATCGTGCCGCGATCGACCGCGAAGCCGGATTTGCGCGCCTCCTCGACCCGCGCCAGAAAATCGGCAAAGGACGGCTTCTGGTACCAGGCGACGGGTGCGAACAGCGCTTCGAGTTCGGCTTCTCCGATGTTTCCGAAGGCCGCCATGATCACCCCCGAGGCGCCGGCGGGGCCGGGATACTGGCGCCCGACCGTGACGTACAGATCGGTACGGAACGCAGCGCCGACCCAGTCCAACAGCAGCAGTGAGGAGGGTCCCAGCACCTTGGACAGATAAACCGACACGCCATGCGCGTCGGAAACCGCGTGCATCAGTGGGCGCGCCAGGTCCATCAACCCGCTGCGCCGCAGCACGCCATAGGCAAGCTCGAGGATATGCAGGCTCACCGAATAGCTGCGCGTCGCCGCGTCGTAGCCGACAAAGCCCTCGGCTTGGAGCGTCCGCAGGACGTTGTAGGCGGTGCCGCGATGCAGCCCCGCGGCGCGCGCTACTTCGCTCGCATTCAGCGACCGCTCCGCGGCATGCAGGGTACGCAAAACCCTGGCCGCTGCGACGACCGCGCCCACCGGCTTGCCGCCGCCGAGGTCTCCGGCAGCAGCTCGCTTCTGTGTCGCGCGCCCCGGCCCGGCTTCGATGGCCTTGGCCTGGAGGGCGCCGGCCGCCCGCGATTCGTCCATTTCGCTCCCGACCCGCCGCATTGCGCCATGCGGGACGGAATAATATCTACGTGGCAGTATCGTCGCAAGTTAAAATCATCCGTCTTCTATAGAAGACGTTGTGCTGATATTCCTGAGAAACAGAGGAGGGCGATCATGACCTCGTGATCTGCCGCGCCACCGTGGTGAATGGGTTTGGGCGCGACCCGATCCGCGCCAATGTCGCAGTCCGGGACGGCTGCATCGCCGCGATTGGCGCGGTCAGCACCGACGCCGCCGAGATCGCCAATGCCGATGAATGCCCGGGATCAGCGCGAGGCCAGCCGAGGCGCAGGGTTCCAGCACCGGGCACACTCGCACTCGGAGCTCAGGATAATTCGCGCCCGGCTCGCGCTTTGCGGTCCGAGCGCTGCACGGCGAATGAAACCGCGGCGTCGGGAATTTCGGCCAAATGGCAGGAAATTGCGTGGGAGGGGCCCAGCGCCTTGAAAGGAGGCGGGACTTCATCGCAGATCGGACCCAGTTTGTGCGGGCAACGAGCGGCAAAGACACAGCCGGCATGCGCCGTAGGAGTCATTCCGCCCCCAGCCGGCTCCGCTGCCAGTGCGTCGTCGGTCGCCGCGGCGAGCAGCATCCGAGTATACGGGTGATGCGGCGGCTCCATTACCTCGGAGGCGGTGCCGATCTCACAGATCTGGCCTCGATACATCACCGCAATACGATCGGAGAGCTGCGCTACTACAGCAAGATCGTGCGAGATGAACAGGTAGGACAAGCCGAACGCGTCACGCAGGTCGGCGAGCAGATTGACGATTGTCGCCTGCACCGAAACGTCGAGTGCCGAGACCGGCTCATCGCAGACAATAAAACGGGGCTCGGTGGCGAGAGCCCGGGCGATCGCGACGCGTTGCCGCTCGCCTCCGCTCAATTGATGGGGAAAACGCTTCCGATAGACACCAGGCAACCGGACCATCTCCAACAGGGACTCGACCCGCTGGGTCCGCTCGCGCCGCGGCGTAAGGCTGAACAATGCGAGCGGCCGCTCCAGCGCCTCGCCGACCGACAGCCGTGGGTTGAGCGAGGAGCCAAC
>DASXMC010000380.1:0-7602 GCA_036495885.1 Allostellaceae bacterium
AAATCACACTTATTATCTCTGCGCATCGTGGCAAGAGCGGATTGAAACGGCGAGGCGGGCATGAACTGGACGACGGCACGACAGGAAGCGGAGAAAATCCTAGCTGAGCTTCCGGACAGGATCAGCGACATCATCAAGCCGTTTGCGCGCCAGAGCCCGGACCACCCGGCGCTGGTGCAGGGCGATGTCACCTGGACCTACGCCGGGTTGGCGGCCGCCGTCGCAGACACCGCCGGCATCCTCAACTTCTACGATGTTCGTCCGGGCGACCGGGTCATGATCGTCAGCGAGAACAGCCTTGCGCTCGTCGCGCTGATCCTCGCCGCCTCGGAGATCGATGTTTGGTCGGTGACGGTGAACCCGCGACTATCGGCGCGTGAGGTCGATCTCATCCGCGAGCACAGCGGTGCCCGCCGCGTTTTTTATACGATCGAGGTGTCCGATGCTGCGCGCCAGCATGCAGAGCGGCACGACGCCGACATTGCCGTGCTGCGTGGGTTGGGAACGCTCGGCGTCGGGCCGCTAAATCGCAATACAGTGCCCGAGCCAGTCGAGGTGGATCGGTCGCGCCAAGTCGCGGCACTCGTCTATACCTCTGGCACGACCGGCAACCCCAAGGTAATGCTAACCCACCGCAACCTGCTGTTCAGCGCCAGGGTCGTGAGCGCGCAGCGCGAGCCGACCGACAAGGTTTACTGCGTCCTCCCAATCTCGCATATCGTCGGCTACCCGAACCTCCTGATCGCGTCGTTGATGGCCGGCGCCACCGTGCAGCTGGTGCCGCGCTTCGATCCCGCGGGACTCGTCGCCGCGATCGCCAATGACGGCATCACATTGATGTTCGGCGTACCGGCCACCTACCAGCGGCTTTTGGAGTACAAGACAATTGCGGGTATCGACCGGCTGCCCCGCGGCAAGCTGCGCCGACTGGGCGTCGCCGGCGCGCCGCTCGACGCGGTGTTGAAATCCAAAATCGAAGCGGAATTCGGGCTGCCGCTGAGCAACGGCTACGGCATCACCGAATGTGCCCCCGCGATCGCCAGTGTTCGGGCGCCGCGAAGCGACGACGCCGTCGGCTCGCTGATTGCCGGGATCGAGGCGCGTCTGGTAGCACCAGGCGGCCGCACCGTTGCACCGGGCGAGGTCGGCGAGCTGCACGTCCGCGGACCCAATGTCATGCGCGGCTATTACCGGGCCGCGGAGAGGACCGCAGCGGTGATCGACACCGATGGCTGGTTCAATACGGGTGATCTCGGGCGCTTCGATGGCGACATCCTCTATATCGTCGGCCGCACCAAGGAGCTGATCATCCGCTCCGGCTTCAACGTCTATCCGCCTGAGGTCGAAGCGGTGCTGAACGAGCATCCGGCGGTGGTCCAATCGGCAGTGATCGGGCGCTCCGTGCCGGGCAACGAGGAGGTCGTCGCCTATGTACAACTATTGCCCGGATCGGCCGCAGCGCCGGGCGATCTCATCGCGCATGCAGCCCGGCTATTGACGCCCTACAAGCGCCCCTCCGAGATCATCGTTGTCGATGCACTGCCGGCCGCCTCGACCGGCAAAATCCTCAAGCACCGTCTGGCCGACACGGCTCGCGATCGGGTGCTCCCGGCAGCAGGCAATGAATATCTGGACTAGGACGAAGCGGCCCGCGCAGAGGCCAAACTTCCTCTTCGAGGAAATCGAAGAACGGGTTGCGAAGGAGCCGGTTAGGTTTGGCATCGCGGCAGCTGGCTGAGGACGATGAAACCACTAATCATGCGACTGTCCGCTGGCCCGAGGATCGTCCTCGGCTCACTTTCGGCGAGATCAGTTTGCATGAGGTCACCCCACACAACGCCAGGGAACAGCAGCACGTCACTTTGATCCCATACCTCGGGTGGACGGCATCGAGGCCTCGACCGATCCTCTCTTTGAGCCGCGGGCAAACATCTATCTAATCTCTTGGAAACGGCGCAGAGCAGGCGGAAAGCAGTAAAGACCGGGCAATATCTCCGAGCAAAGCCCAAAGAATTGGCAGCGCTGGCAACTGCTAACAGCGTTTTACAACGTTTAACCGACACTTCCCCCGTTCTCGGCGTAAATCTTTGGGGCATAAAGCGGATTGCGGTCAGACCAACGAACGAACGGCGATAAAGCGCAGCATGAAGCGGTGAAGGCGATGGTGCCTTCGCATGCCTAAGGAGACAGGCGATGATCATTGATCTCGCGGACCTCGACCCAGCTCTGCCTACAAGCTCCTCATTGGCGCCATCATTCCGCGTGCGATCGGCTGGATGAGCACGCGTTGGGTGGACGGCATCGCCAATCTGGCGACAGCCTGGTCCCTTGGAAAAATATGACGATGCCAATTCATCCTAACTACCGGGAGCATTGACATGAGCACCTTCGTAAAGGCAGCTGCTCTTGCCGGCGCCTTCGTAGTCTTCGCGCGACACGCCGCGGCGCCTCCCTTCTGCTCGAAGTGCTGCGCTGCGAGGGCGTGCGCAACATCTTCGGCAATCCCGGAACCACCGAATTGCCCTTAATGGACGCGCCGATCGAGGCTCCCGACATCCGGCGCGCGCAGCTTGCGGCAGCGGCGAGGCGGCATTCGATGCACCGGTCATCGCCCCGCTCGTTGCCGCTCGAGAAATCGCCGGCGCCATCGGTCCCGACATCGCGATCATCGACGAAGCCCCTGCCACCTCACTGCAGCTGCGCGGCGTTCTCAACAGCAACTCGACTCGGCAATATTCCTTTTCGCGAGACGGTGCGCTCGGCTGGGGCATGCCGGCGGCAGTCGGCTATTCGCTCGGCACTGATCGCGCGCCCGTCGTGTCGATCGTCGGCGATGGCGCGGCACTCCATTCGCCGCAAGCGGTTTGGACCGCCGCCCGCGAAAACCTGCCGGTGACTTTTGTCGTGGTCAACAACCGCGAATACAACATCCTGAAGGACTTCATGAAGGCCCAGCCCCATTTCGCCTCGGTGCGGGCCAACCGCTTCATCGCCCTGGATCTTGTCAAGCCCGCGATCGACTTTTTGGCGCTCGCTGGCGCCATGGGCGTCCCGCACGCCGGATCGACCGCGCCCGCGACATCGCTCCGGCGCTCGAAGCCGGCATCGCTTCGCATACCGCGAATCTCGTCGAGATCCCGGTCAGCACTGACCACTCTCAGGAAGAAATGACCCTCAAAGGCCGCGTTGCTCGCCCCTCCGGAGATGGCAGGGTGGTGGCACGACGCGGCTCGCTCCGCCGCCCGCTTCTGCCCCTGTGTGCGACTTATCTGACCGGCTCGAGCGGCCGGAAGGGTTCCGCCGACTCGGTCGCGCGCTTCCATCTCAGCGATGGCACCGGCTCGAACGCGTGAACTGGCTGGGCAATCTCACGCCGCGCGGCATCCAGGAATCCTACGGCATGATGGTCAATTACCTCGACGACGCGAAAACGATCGAGGCCAACCACGAGGCCTTCGCGCAGAGACGGCACGGTCGTCAGCTCGCCCGAAGTGGACGCCCCGCTCGTCGCGGCCGCACCGTCAGTCCGCATCGCGGCCCCCGGACTGACCCCATTACGATTTCCCCGGCGCTTACGCCCGCAATCTGACAGGTGACATTGAAGCGCCGCCGCTATGCCCGCGGCGGACAGGTTTTGCCAGGAATCCCTACCATCCATAGCAAGAATACCTACCTTCCATAAAAGGAAGACAGATAATGCACCGAAGCGACCGAAACGGCGGCTATGCATTTGACCAATCCGACCTGAGCATGAACGCGGTCAGCAATCGGCCCGGGCGCATCTTCGTTATCGAGGACGACCCGGTCATGCAACGCATGGTCGAAGACTATCTCGAGCAACACAACATGCGGGTCGTGTGCGGGTCGGGGCGGCGAGAGATGATACAACATTTCGCCGCCGGCGAGCCTGATCTTGTCATTCTCGATCTGCGGCTTGGTGAGGAGGAGGGGTTCGACCTGTTGCGCGAAATCAGATCGCGCTCCGATGTGCCGGTGATTATCACCACTGGCGATCGACGCGACGAGATCGATCGGGTGGTTGGGCTGGAGCTGGGCGCCGACGACTATGTCACCAAGCCGTTCAGCCTCCGGGAACTTTTGGCGCGCATTCGGGCAGTCCTGCGGCGACAGGAGGCCGGAGGAGGCACGCCTCAGCGGGATCCGGAGCGCGGCCGATACCGGTTCGCCGACTGGCAGCTCGATCGGCGCACCCGCCGTCTCACCGACCCCGATGGAACCGAGGTCCCGCTCACCAAGGGGGAATATGCGCTCCTGAACGCATTCCTCGAGGCGCCACAGCGGCCGCTCAGCCGCGAGCACCTGCTGCAGGCGACCCGCGTACACGAGGATGTGTTCGACCGCAGCATCGACGTGCAGATCCTGCGGTTACGGCGCAAGCTCGAGCTCGATCCGAGCGCACCGCAGATCATTCGGACCGAGCGCGGGGTGGGTTATGTCTTCGCCCTGCCGGTCGAGCGACTCCAATCCCACGCATTGCAATCGTAACACTTTTCACCGACAGCGAAACAGCGCGGTAGCGCGCAGTCGCCACGATCTCCCCGATTAGCGCAAGTTACAGGAGAGATCGATGCAGTCTGAGAGTGAGTGACTTCGCGACCCGATGACCGCTCGCCTCTGCCACCTCTATGTCCTAGATCTGACAGTGGTCCTGCGCCGACCAGCGAAATCGGTAAAGCCGGTTCGACGAGCCCGGCGACGCCGCGATCTCTGCCCCGACACCGGAGGCCGGGGTGCTCACTCGCCGCCTCGAACAATTCCGGATGTAAACTGCAAGCGAGCGGAGAAATACCCTCCACGGGCATCGCCGTCGCCGCCCTGCACTGGGTCTTTGGCCTCTATGCTTTGAAAACCTTGACCGTTAGCGACGGCGCTTGGGCGCCAACCCAGTCATCTTTACTCCGCAGGAGCATAGGAAGCTGCCTGGCATTGCTGCTTGTCACCGCGGTAACGACCGCCCCGGCGGCCGATCCTCCCGGCGTGCCGCCTCCGGCCGAGGAGGAACCGATAACGCCGATCCCATTACCGCCCGCCGCGGACCCTCTGAAGCTCGCCCTTGGAGAGCGTCTCTTCGCCGATCCCCAATTGTCAGTTGACGGGTCGCACGCCTGTTTGTCCTGTCATGACATGCGCACCAATGGCACCGATGCCAGGCGGTACGACAAGGGGTTCGACGGATCAAAGCTTTCGCTCAATACCCTCACCGTCTTTAACGCGGCGCTCAGCTTTCGCCTCAATTGGGAGGGTAATTATCGAACACTCGAGGCGCAGGCGGCGGCTTCACTGGAAAACCCCGAAAGCATGGGAACAAAGATCGCGAAGGTCGTAAGGCAACTGAGCGCTGAACCCGCGATGGCGCGTCAATTTGGCGCGGCGTATGGACATGGGCCGGACCGAGCGAGTCTGCTCGACGCGATCGCGACCTACGAGCGATCGCTGCTGACACCGGGAAGCCGGTTCGACCGCTGGCTCGAAGGCGACAGAGCGGCGCTTTCACCGGCGGAGTGGAAGGGCTATCAGCTGTTCAAATCGCTTGGCTGCGTCTCCTGTCATCAGGGTGTCAATGTCGGTGGCAATTTGTTCGAGCGGCACGGCATCTTTCACCCGCTCGCCTCGCCAAAACCCGAGATCTTGCGGGTTCCGAGCCTGCGCAACGTGGCAACGATCCCGCCTTATTTCCAAGACGGCAGCGCACCAACCCTGCACGACGCGGTACGCAAAATGGCTTATGCGCAACTCGATACGACCTTGTCCGACCAGCAAACCGACTTGATCGTGGGTTTTCTCAAAACCCTGACCGGCACCTATCGCGGCCTCCCTGTGGTCGCTGCGCCGCCATGAGGTCGCGATGAGACTGACGCCGGCCGCAGCGGCCGTGCCGGTTCTGCTAGTGCTGCTCAGCTGGCTGTCGTTTCGCGCCATCGATCCCGACGCGGAACGGTATGACCGCGCGCTCAAGGCGCTGGACCGCTTTGCGATGGTGGAAAATGCGCTGCAGCGCGATGTCCTCAGCGCGCGGGCCGGGATGTTGCGCAACTATGATCCGCTGGTGCAGCAGGTAAACGCGCTGCGTGAAGCGCTCGGCCGATCGCGTGATAATGTGTCGGAGGATGCGGCAGAGGCCGCGGCCATCGATCGATTGGCAACCGAAGCCGCCCGGCAGGAGGAACTCACCGAGCAATTCAAAAGCGCGAATGCGCTGCTGCAGAACTCCCTCTCTTATTTCCCATTGCTTAGCGCCCAGCTTGCCGCGCCGGATCGGAATGGGCCGGCGGCTGCAGCCGTAGGCAACCTCGCCGCTGCTATGATGAGGTTGACGCTGGACACATCGCCGGCGGTAGTGCGCGAGGTCGCGGAGCGGTTGAACGAACTCGCCGCGCAACCTGTGGCTGCCGGCGGGGCCGCCTCGGTGCAAGAGCTGTTGGCGCATGGAAGATTGCTTCACGATCTGCTACCGAAAACCGACGGCTTGCTCAGGGAATTGCTCGCTGCGCCGACCAAACTCGAGCTCAAGGCCCTGCGCATGATGATCCAGGCGCGCCAAGAAACCTCGAGAGCGACCGCGCGAGAATTCCGGCTTTTGTTATATCTCGTCTCGCTGTTGCTGCTGGGGGTTCTTGTCCAATTCGGTCTGAGGCTTCGAGCTCGAGCCATTACATTGCGGCGGCGGGCCGCACTCGAGCATGTGATCGCCGGCATCTCGACGCGCCTGATCGACGCCAAGCCGGACGAGCTCGAAGCCCATATCGAGCGGGCGTTGGCGGAACTGGCGGAGCTTGTCGCAGCAGATCGCGCTTATCTGGCGATGCCCGGCACGCTGTCCCGGATATACCGATGGTGCAGCCAGGGGACGTCCTTCCCTCCCGGCTGGCCGGATCAGGCGCCGGCGCTGGCGGCCCGGCTCGGCGCGACCACGCAAGGCATCACTCATATCCGGAACCTGGACCGGCTGCCGCCGGGCGCCGACAAAGACACTCTTATCGCGAGCGGTCTGCACGGCTGGGTATGCATTTCAAAGCAGTACAAGGGTGGCACCGCCATCCTCGGCTTCGACTTATTGCGGCCCGGCATCATTACGCCATCGGCCGAACTCGGTCTGTTGCAGATGGCCCTCGACGGCGTCGCCAACGCCATCAGCCGCGAACACTTAGAGCGCGAACGCTCGCGGCTGGAGGCAAACCTGCAGCGTGCCCGCCGCATGGAAACGGTCGGCGCCCTGGCCAGTGGTATCGCGCACAACTTCAATAATATTGTCGGCGCGATCCTCGGTTATACGGAAACGGCGGAGGGACAGCTCGGCTCGGATAGGAGGCCGGCGGCGAGGTCCCTCACGGAGATCCGCCGCGCCGGCGAGCGGGCGCGCGATCTCGTCGATCAGATCCTCGCCTTCGGCCGGCGCAGCGAGGCGGATCGCCGGCCGGTGAGTCTGAAAGAATTGTTCGCCGAAACGCGATCCCTGCTTCATGCCTCGCTGCCTTCGCAGATCGATCTGATGATCCGCGAGGTGCCGGAAGCCGCCGTCATCCAGGGTAACCCCGGACAGGTGCAGCAGATAATTCTCAATCTTTGCAACAATGCGGCGCA
>DASXMC010000381.1:0-2677 GCA_036495885.1 Allostellaceae bacterium
TGGCGATGCTCGACAACATGCTGCCGGGACGGCTGGTGGTCGGGATGCTGCGCGGCATTACTGGCGAATACCTGACTTACGGCCTCAATCCGGCGGAAGCGCGCGAGCGCACCACAGAGGCTATGGAGCTGGTGCTCAAAGCTTGGACCGAACCGCAGCCCTTTGGCTGGCAAGGGCGTCATTACCGGTTTCGCACAGTCGCGGTGTGGCCGCGGCCGCGCCAGCAGCCGCATCCGCCGACCTATACCCTTGGTACGAGCCGCGAATCCTGCGAATTCGCGGCGCGCCACCGTCTCGGGCTCGGCGTCTCTTATGCGCCGTTCGAGGTCATCGCCAAAGCCACGCGCTACTACCGCGATCAATGCGCGCGCTGCGGCTGGGAGCCAGCCCCGGAGCAGGTCATCTATCGCGCCAATATCCTGATCGCCGAGACCGACGCCGAGGCGCAAGCCCTGCAGGAAGAGCAGCGCCGTGTGCGGCAAGCCTTTCCGCTGCAGCCGGGCGTGCGCGACGCGCTCTTGGAGCTCGATTCCCGGAATGTCGCGGGAGAGACTCGGACGCCGAATATCGGTGGCGTGCTGCCGACCAATTTTGTCGGCGCGCCCGATACGGTCATCGCCCAGATCAAGCGCTGCCGTGCCGAGAGCGGAGCCGGCGTCATCGATCTGATGTTCCAGATCCCACCCTCCGCCGATCTGGGCCTCCTGGAGAACTCGCTCGAACTCTTCGGGCGAAAAGTGCTGCCCCATATCCGCGAAGTCTGAGCCGGTTGATCGAGACGGTAACTGGTGCATCCGCTCGGTGATTCGGCAATATGTTCGCATTCGCGTCATGGCCGCGTTATGTCTGGGCCATCCGCGGGCAGAGCATTTGCCGGGGTTGGTGTGGATGCCCCGCACAAGTCCGGGCATGACGAGATAAGAGGTCCGAACGTGGCGCAGGAACAAGACAGCGTGGTACCGGGAGCGAAGTTTCGCGAGGGCCATGTCGAGGCGGACGGTTTCCGCATCCGTTATATGGAGGCAGGGGAGGGACCGGTGCTCGTCCACCTGCACGGGGCCGGCGGGTTGCGGCTGACGCGCGGCCACGACCTGCTGAGCGCCACGTTCCGGGTCATCGCCTTTGAGATGCCCGGCTTTGGCGGCTCGGCGGAAAACGACCGCACGCGCGACATGCCGGAATTGGCGGCGACAATGGCGAAGGCGGCGGATGCGCTCGGCCTCGAGCAGTTCAGCCTGATGGGAACTTCGTTCGGCGGCAAGACCGCGTTGTGGCTGGCGGTGCTGCGGCCCGAGCGGGTGCGAGCCTTGGTGCTCGAAGCACCAGCGGCGATCCGCCCCGCGGGTCTCGCCTCGCCCGCGGGATCGCCCGAAGAGATGGCACGTCGTCTTTACGCTCATCCCGAGCGCATGCCGCCGCTGCCGCCGGTCGACCCGGAGGTGCGCGCAAAACAGGCGCGCCTCGTCTCACGCTTGCGCGGGCCCGACCGCGACAGCGACCTCGAGGTGCGCCTGCCGGCGATTTCGATCCCGACCCTGGTTCTGTTTGGAACCGTCGACCAGGTGATCCCGCCCGATATGGGCCATTTTTATAAAGAGTTGATGCCCAACTGCAACCTCGTCTTTGTTTATGACGCCGGGCACGCGATCAGTTCCGACCGGCCCGAAGCGTTTGTCGAGGCTGTCGCCGATTTCGTCGAACGCCGCGAGGCCTTTGTGATCAGCCGGATCGGCACGGTCATCCACCCGTAGCGCTGGCGCGGTGCACACCCGGTCATCCAAAGGTGGCGTTCCGGTTCCATCAAAGGACCATATTTACCGTTTATTCTGGGTCTCAGAGCATATTCGGGTAAAGCAGGTTCACCCGCGAAACCGGGAGCGCCGGTCTGGATACCGGCTCACGGCGCGCAATCGGGCAAGCGGCGATTCCTGCATGTTCTAGGATGCGCGATGCGATCTTGGATTATCGTATTGTCGAGCGCGGTATTGGCGCTCGCCGCTACAGCGGCGATGATCTGGCTGGAGCTGAGCGCGCTGCCGCATGCGGCGATGCTGCCGCGCTTGGTGTCGCTGTCGCCGACATTAGCGATGTTAGCACTCGCCGTTTACGCGATTTGCGCGATCCTGTTGATGTCCGGCGATTTGGTCGCAGATGGGCTGCGGGTGCGTTACTACCTCGGCCGCTATCCAGCTGATCATGGTCGGGGACGTGCCGGTTGGACAGCGGCTTTTGCGGGCAGCGGCTTTCGCCGGCTGGTGCCGCCGGCGACGGCGATGCAGCCCAGCTCCGGCTCGGTGGACGGGACGGTGGTGCTGCCGGGCCGGTTTCGGCCGCATGAAGCGCGACGCGAGGTGGCGCGGCTTTATTACATCGGGGCGGCGCGCGTGCATTTTTTCAGCGCGCTCGTCATTCTCGCCGCCGGGGTCGTGCTGGGAGCGGTGCAGGCGCGCAGCCCTTTGCCATTTGTCCCCGGGCCGATCCCGACCGTCCCCGCGGCTTTGGCCGTGGCCGCGCTGATCTTGCTCGCGGTTCTAGCCCGGATAGCAGTCGACGTCGCGGCCGAGCCGGTGATCGAGACGATCTCGCAACAGCCGGTCGAATCCGTGGAGGCCGGGTTGTTGCGCCGCACTAGCGAGTTGCTCGCTGCAGCACCCACGGCCTACCCGCTAGCCGCTGC
>DASXMC010000382.1:0-11352 GCA_036495885.1 Allostellaceae bacterium
GCGGCACAGATGGCTGCCAGCGCCAGTCCCAAAATCTCGCACAGATAGACCGTGAACACGAGGCGAGCCGACCCGCCGAGGGATTTCAGCGTGGCGATTGTCGTGGTGCGGGCGGCGATGTGGCCGCGCACCGCATTGCCGACGCCGATGCCGCCCACCAGCAAGCTCGACATCCCGATCAGCGACAAAAACATCGCCACCCGGTCGATCAGCCGCTGCAGCTCAGGGGAGGCTTGATCGAAGCTGCGGAGTTGCCAGCCGGCGTTCGGGAAAGCCGCGCGCGCGGCAGCGATCCATCCAGCCGGCGTCATGCTCACCGGGAGCCGCAATCGATAGCGATAAGTGACGAGCGAACCGGGCTGGATCAACCGGGTTTCGACCAGTGCAGCCGCCGAGATCATGACCCGCGGTCCAAAAATCAGACCGCCCGCGGCGGCATCGGGTTCGCGGTCGATCACGGCCCGCACCCGAACCGAAGCCTCGCCGATTTTGATTATGCCGCCTATGTTGACGGCGAGCCTGCTGAGCAAGGCAGGGTCGACCGCCGCGCCGAAAACGCCGTCTTTGCGGGCCAGCGCGTCGAGGTGTTGCTGCGGCGACAGCACAAGCTTGCCATAGAGCGGGTAGCCCGGGTCGACGGCCTTCAGCTCGATCAGACTCTGCCGTTCGCCGTCAGCGCTACGCGCCATCGCCCGCATCGTCTCGATCTCGGACAAATCTCCGCTGTCGCCCAAGAACGCGCGCTCGGCGGGATTGGCACGGCGATAGGCGAGCCGGGCCTCGACGTCTCCGCCGAGCAGTGCGCGAGCGTCGCCCCGAATTCCGGCGGAGAGCGATGCGGCGAGCGAGCCGATGCCGGCGATCGCACCGACCCCGAGCACGAGGCAGGCGGTAAACACGCCCAATCCCGACATGCCCCCGCGCAGCTCGCGGCGAGCGAGACGGAGCGCCAGAAATCGTGAGGCGGTGCTCATCCGACCCTGCGAGCTGCGCCGAACTGCGGCTCAGCAATCAAACAATCCTCGGCAATGGTCCCGTCGGCGAGGCGAATACGGCGCGCGCAGCGCCCGGCGAGCGCCTCGGCATGAGTGATCAGCAGCAAGGTCGTGCCATACCGGGCACGCTGGTCGAACAGGCAGTCAATGACAAGCCTGCCGGTCGCGGCGTCGAGATTGCCGGTCGGCTCGTCGGCGAGCAGCAGCTTGGGGCGCGCGACAAAGGCGCGGGCGATCGCGACCCGCTGTTGCTCCCCGCCCGAGAGCTGGGCCGGATAATGGCCGAGCCGATGGTCGAGGCCGACATCGGCAAGCCCTTGCCGGGCAGCGGCAAAGGCATCGCGGCAACCACCAAGCTCGAGCGGCAACGCCACGTTTTCGAGCGCCGTCATCGTCGGGATCAGGTGAAAGGATTGAAAGACGATCCCGATCCGGTCACGCCGCAATCGCGCCAACCCGTCTTCGTCGAGACTGCCGAGATCCTGGCCGTCGATCATGACATAGCCCAGCGTCGCCGCTTCGAGCCCGCCCATCACCATCAAGAGGCTCGATTTTCCCGACCCCGAAGGACCAACCAGAGCGACGGTCTCCCCGGCGGCGATCTCAAAGGAGACGCCGCGCAAGATGTTGACGGGCCCTGCTGGGCTGCCCAGAGTCAGGTGAACGTTGTCGACCACCACGAGCGGGCCGCCGGTATGAAGCGAGCTAGTCATGTTCGATCCGAGCGGAAGAAAGCGGCGACATCGCCCCGCGGGCGGCAAAATTGCCGTCGATATGGCGCTGTAGCAAAGGTTTTCAATGTCATATTCCTTATTCTCGCTGTATCGCTGGCGATGACTCTCGCCGTTGCCGTTCCCGCCATGGCGCATGTTCCAATCATTCTGGATTTTGGCGACAGCCTGACGGCGGGCTACGGCTTGATGCCCGAACAGGCGTTTCCGGCACAGCTTGAAGCATGGCTGCGCGCGCACGGCGCTCCCGCGCGGGTGGTCAACGCCGGCGTCTCCGGCGACACGACCGCCGGGGGCCTCTCCCGGCTCGATTGGGCGCTCGCCGATAAGCCCGATCTCGTCATTCTTGCGCTGGGGTCCAACGATGCGTTGCGCGGTATCGATCCGGCAACGGTGCGCGCCAACCTCGACAACATACTGGAAAAGATCAACGCTGCAGGTGCAAAGGTCCTAATACTGGGCATGCTCGCACCACCCAATTGGGGGGAGAGTTATGGTCGCGCCTTCAACCAGATTTTTCCCGAGCTGGCGCGCACCCATGACGCGGTGCTCTATCCATTTTTTCTGGAAGGTGTCGCGATGAAACCAGAGCTCAACCAGCCCGACGGGCTGCACCCGAACGAGCGCGGCGTCGCCGTTTTGGTCGAACGGATAGGCCCCGTCGTTGCCGGGATGATGGCACCTCGCCAAGGCGGTGCGTCATGAGCGCGCGGTTTGCCGCGGCGACAGCGACCGGCGATACCGCTCGTCTTGCTTCGCGCTGCGTTGCCGGTCTCGCCGCAATCGATGACGCGAATTTCGGGGTTGTGTATGTAACCGAACCCGCAGCCTCGGCTCTACCCGACATATTGCGAGAGCTCTCGGCGCACACCGGCGTGAAATCGTGGGTAGGCGGGGTCGGGCTTGGCGTCTGCTCGGCCGAGAACGAGATCTTTGAGGAGCCGGCAGCCGTGGTTCTCGCCGCCGCACTCCCCGATGACAGCTTTCACGTCTTTGGAGCGACAAAGGACCCGGGCTCCGACCTGCCACGGCAACATGCCGCGTGGATTGCGAAATCGGAACCGGCGCTAGCGCTGGTTCATGCCGATCCGCGCTGCCCGGACTTGACCAAGGCAATGGTCGACGTTGCTTCCGCGAGCGGCGCCTTTCTCGTCGGCGGTCTCGTCTCGCATCGCTGCGAGAGCCCGCTGGTGGCCGTGGGGGCGAGGGAGGGGGAGGAGGGTCTGGGCGCCAATGGCCTTGCCGGGGTCATGTTGGCGCCGCAAGTCGCGGTCGCAACATCGTTGAGCCAGGGCTGCATGCCGATCGGCCCGGTGCATCGAGTCGATGAAGCCCGCGACAACGTCGTAACGGTAATCGACGGCCGGCCCGCGCTCAGCGTCTTTCTCGAGGATATCGGTCCCGAGTTGGCGCAGGATCTCCGACGTCTCGGCGGCGTCGTCTTTGCCGGGCTTCCGGTCTCGGGCTCGGATACCGGCGACTATCTGGTCCGCAATCTGATGGCGATCGATCCGGGCCGCGGCTGGGTTGTGGTCGCCGCCGAGATCGCGGCCGGTGATCGGATCCTGTTTTGCCGGCGCGATCCGCAGAGCGCCCGCGCCGACATGGTGCGGATGGTCCGCCAGCTGGCGGGGCGCATCGGCGGTCCGCCAAAAGCCGGCATTTACGTCAGCTGCGTCGCACGCGGAGCCAACCTGTTTAGCGAAGCGGGGGTCGAGACCCGTCTCATTCGTGAGAACCTCGGCGAATTTCCGCTGATCGGGTTCTTCGCCAATGGCGAGATCTCACGCGACCGGCTCTACGGTCACACTGGGGTCCTGACCTTGTTCACTTGACGGGCATGCTGCGGCTCTTTGTCGGCATCGGCTTCCCGCCCGAGCTGAAGCTGCGGCTGTCTCTCTTATGCTCGGGGATCCCGAAGGCGCGCTGGGTCGATCCCGGCAATCTGCATCTGACGCTGCGTTTCATCGGAGAGATTTCCGAAGACCTGGCCGGCGATGTCGACGACGCGTTGGCCCGAATACGGGCGCGCCGCTTCTCGTTGCAGTTGGCAGGGACAGGTGTCTTCGGCGGCGACCGGCCCCGCAATCTGTGGGTTGGCGTCGAGCGGAACCTCGATCTCGCCATCTTGCGGGATAAGATCGAGCAGGCGCTGACACGCATCGGCCTACCGCCCGAGCCGCGTAAATTCGCCCCGCACGTGACCTTGGCGCGGTTGCAGAACCCGCCATTCGACGAACTGGCCAAGTTTCTGGCGGTGCATGCCGGGTTTCGCGCCGAGCTCTCAGTCGAGACATTCAGCCTGATTGCAAGCTATCCGACCAAGGCCGGCTCGGTTTACGAGGACCAGGCCGATTACCCGCTGCAGAATTAATCCCGGAGACCAGCATGGCCTATTGGCTGTTGAAATCGGAACCCTCGGCCTACTCTTGGGACCGGCTGGTTGCCGACGGTCACACGAATTGGGATGGTGTCAGGAACGCGCAGGCGCTCAACAACATGCGCGCGATGAAACCCGGCGACCGGGCGTTTTTCTATCACTCGAACGCGGGCAAGGACGTTGTCGGCGTGGCCGAGATCGTCCGCGGCTTCTATGCTGACCCCAACGACAAAAGCGGCAAGCTCGGCATGGTCGATGTCAGGCCGCTGATCGCGACGGCGAGACCGGTGACACTCTCCGAAATGAAGGCGACACCGGAACTCGCCGGAATGTCGTTGCTGCGCCAGTCGCGCTTGTCGGTATGTCCGGTCACCGATCACGAATGGCAGGTCATCTGTGCTATGGCGGGCATCGAGAGCTCGCCTTCGCGCCCTGATCAGCGTTAAGCGCACCAACCGGTTCGTGTCTGATTTGAGGCGGGATGGATTTGCGCCAACTGAGCCAATTCAAGGTTAGGCCGCTTCACACTTGATCTCGGCACCGCGTTCGAACAGTTTCGGTACGCTCACCCGCCCTCGAAACAGCGCCAGGGAATTTAACCGGGCGAGCTCTGGATCAAATTGATGCGGGAAGGGATCGCTGCACTCGCCGCACGGTCGCGCTACGGTTGAGGGAAAGCGCAGATCGAACTGACGAATCGTTGACGAACTACGGCGTGCTCACTTCTCCCGTGGCTGCCGGCAGCGCTCGGGTTCCTGCCCCGCTGGTAGGTTGAATTTGTTTCGGTGAACTCGGAATTTGCGTGTAACGGTAGGCTTGCAGGCGCGTCGTGCGAAGCCCGGGAACCCCGTTCTGGTCGTACGCCCGCTCCCATGCGACAAGTTCCTCGTCGGACATCATATAGCGCGCGCAGATTTCCTGCCGGCTGATCAATCCAGCGCGCGCGGCCGCAATCACCGCGGCCTTTCGTGACGGCGACCATCGCTTCGTATCCGGTGGCGGCAATGTGGCATGCAGATCTGGTTCGATTGTGGCGGGTTGCGGGGTCATGTGCATGCGTCTCATCAACAGCGATCGTCGTGAAATACCCGGTGGGCGCCAGACGACGTACACCGATTTTGACGTTAATAAGACTCCCCAGAGGACGATTTATTCCCGGTGCGGCACCGGCCGATCATGGTCCGACCCCTTGATAGTTGCGGTGCGCTTGTGCGGTTGCGGCAAGGCAAGCCTGCGGCGGGACGCCGCATCGGGCAGCGTTTTCCGGCGGCACTGCTAATTTCTATCGGGTATAACCAGCGGTGCCGCCGGCGCGCAGATTTGTCCGGGTGCGGTCGTGACGGAGCCGTCAAGGCCGCGTTCACCCTCGAGTCATTACAAAAGGTCATAAACGCGGCATGGGATTTCAGCGCACGCTCGGCGGCCTTGTAGACTTTTGCCGGCGGTATGCGGCGTCGGTCGTCGTGGCGGCCCTCCTTCTCGCGGTATTTTCCGGAGTCTATGCCGCCAGTCATCTTGGGATCAGCACCGATACCGACGAGATGTTCGCCAAAAGCCTGCCATGGCGTCAGCGGGCGTTGGCGTTCAGCGCCGAGTTTCCACAGTTTACCGATCTCCTCGTCGCCGTCATCGATGCCAAGGAGCCGGAGGAGGCCGAGGCAACCGCCGCCGGCTTGGCGGCAGCGCTGGCCAGCGACCATGCGCATTTGCGCGCGGTCAGCCGGCCCGACGCCTCGCCATACCTGAAAAAAGAGGGGCTTTTGTTCCTCAGTCGCAAACAGCTCGAAAAGCTGCTCGACCGAACGATCGATGCGCAGCCCTTTCTCGGTCAGCTCGCCAAGGACCCAAGTGCGCGCGGACTGTTTGGCGCTCTGGGACTCATGGGCCAGGGACTACAGCAGGGCGAGGTCGATCTAAAACCTTATGATAATGCGCTCGCCGGGTTCAGCCGGGCGATCGGGTCGGCGCTCGACGGTCATCCTCAGCCTTTATCGTGGGCGCGGTTGCTTGGCGGCGGTGTTGCCGATCTCGGCGGCCCCTACAAATTCGTGCTGGCGCAACCGGTCGTAAACACCGGGGCGCTCCAACCGGGAGGTGCCGCGACCGCCGCGATCCGCGCTGCCGCCGCACAATTGCCTTTCGTCAAAGCGGGTGACGCACGCGTTCGCATCACCGGCAATGTTGCCTTGGCCGACGAGGAGTTCGCCTCTGTCGCCGAGGGCACCGTTGCCGGGCTCGCCGGCAGCATCGTTTTAATTTCACTATGGTTGTTTTTGGCGGTGCGGTCCTGGCGCCTGATTGTCCCAATCTTGGCGACGCTGCTGCTAGGTCTGATGTTGACGCTGCTGTTTGCCGCCGCAGCGGTCGGAACCTTGAACCTGGTTTCGGTCGGGTTCGGCATATTGTTTGTCGGCATCGCCGTTGATTTTGCGATCCAGTTTTGCGTGCGTTATCGCGAAATCAGGCGGGAGTTTCCCGATCCGGCGCAGGCGATCAACGAGACCGGGCGGCGGGTCGGCGGCCAGATCCTTGTCGCGGCAGCGGCAACCGCTGCCGGGTTTCTCGCTTTTGTGCCGACTGACTTTCGCGGTGTCGCCGAGCTCGGCCTGATCGCCGGCGTCGGCATGCTGGTCGCATTCATTTGCACGGTGACTTTTTTACCTGCGCTGCTCACCATGTTTCGTCCGCACGATGAGCCGGCCGAGGTCGGCTTTCGCTGGGCCGCCCCCTTGGACGGCGTCGTCCGCCGGCGCCGGTATCCCCTGTTGACAGCCTTTTTGGTAGTGGCCGTGCTCGGCGCCGTCTTGGTGCCGCGGCTGAGCTTTGATGCCAATCCGCTGCACACCAAAAACCCGAATACCGAGGCGATGAGGACGCTCGCAGACCTGATCAACTCGCCCGAGGCCAACCCGTTCACAATCGATATCCTGGCGCCAAATGCGACGGACGCGCGCAATCTCGCAGATCGCTTGCGGAAACTGCCGCTGGTCTCGAGCGTGCTGTCGATCAACAGCTTCGTGCCCAGCGATCAGCAGCAAAAGCTGGCGCAAATCCAGGACGCCGCCGCACTTTTGGGGCCGACTTTGACACCTTACAAACAGATGCCGCCGCCCACCGCCGAGCAGATCCGTGCGGCTGCCGCGGCGGCGCTGAAAGAGATCGACCCGGCGCTCGCCAAATCAGCCGATCCGCAGCTCGGGCCGTTGGCCCGCCAGGTCCGCCTCCTCACCGGCGCACCCGATCAAATCGTTCTTTCGGTCAACGAAGCGCTGACCCGCTTTCTTCCCTCGCAACTCGATCAACTGCGCACTGCCCTGTCCGCGCAACCGGTCGGCTTGCAATCCATTCCGCCCTCGCTCGCCCGTGACTGGGTGCTCCCCGATGGGCGAGCGCGGATTCAGGTTCTGCCGAAACCCGCCGCCGGGACTAGCAGCGGCCTCGCCCGCTTTGTCGACGAGGTGACCGCCATGGCCCCCGATGCCGGCGGCCCTGCGGTCACGATCGAAGCGACCAGCGCCACAATCGTTGGCTCGTTCCGCTCTGCCGCGATTGCGGCGGTGGTGGCGATTGCGGTCATTTTGTTCGTCGCCTTGCAGCGGCTACTCGATGTCGGGATGGTATTGGCGGCGCTGCTGCTGTCGGCGCTGATGACGGTCGTTGTCATGGTCGGGCTCCCGCTCCCTCTCAATTACGCGAACATCATCGCCCTGCCGTTGCTGCAGGGGGTCGGTGTCTCGTTCAACATCTATTTCGTCATGAACTGGCGCGCCGGCCGCATACCGGTGCTGGGTTCGGCAACAGCGCGGGCGGTCCTGTTCTCGGCCCTGGTGACGGGCACCGCCTTTGGTTCGCTCGCCTTGTCTGGCCATCCCGGGACAGCGAGCATGGGGCGATTGCTGCTGATCAGCCTCGCTTGCACCCTTATCGCGAGCTTGGTTTTCATTCCGGCTTTGCTTGCCGCGGTACCGCGTCCGGCGGTTGGGGACCGTGCCATCGCGGCGCGTCACCGGCCAACCCTGACCCACGGACGGCTCGACTGTGAGCACCACGATTAACTGATCGACGACTGCACCGCCCGCGCCGGCTTTCGTCTGGTGCGACGACGGCGTCTGTCACGATCGCCTTCGACCCGGCTCGGGGCTGATGCCGAAGCGCGTCATATAGCGGGCGTAACGATCATGCTCGCGGCCGGGATTGAGCCCATAATCCTCCAGCCGCGCTCGCCGCTGGCCATATCCTCCGTTAGGATTTGCCGCCACGCGGCGCCTGATACGCGCCGCAACCGCGGGATCGAGAGCACGGCCAAAGTGGCAGTAGAGGGCTGCGATCGTACCTGCTGGATCGGCGACGAGGTCGCGGTAGCGAACATGGAAGATTGGCGGCTCGAACAACCCGTCGTCGGCGGCGGCAATCATCAATTCGGCCGCCGCCAGCCAGCGTTCGCTGTCCTCGCGGCCGACAACAAACCGGTCGACATGGCGGGTGAACGGACGGCGCAACACCTCGGTCAGCCTTGCGACCGAAGCCAGCACCGCGACCGGGTCGCGATGCACGAACACGAGGTTAACATCGGGGTAAACGGTGCGCAGGGCGAGCAGCGCGAAGATGTGGTCGGGACATTTCAGCACCCAGCGGCCGGATCCGGGGTGTTGCTGCTGAAGATGCTGGAGGAAACGCCTGTGAAAGCGGTAGGCGTCGAAATGCCCGGTGCCGTCGAGCCAACGCCGATAGCTAGGAATGCGATAGGTCGTGTCGAACCGCAAGCTGGCAAAGATGTGTGCGGTAATCTCCGAGCATTCCTGCGGCGAGGATGCCTCAATCGGATGCAGGCGATGAAATTGCGGCGCCAGGATTTCAAACATCTTCAACTGGCGGGCGACCCGCTGCTGCCGGCGGTCAGCGGCGCCTCGCTGTTGTGCTCGGCGCAGCGGGTAGGGGTAGATCAGCTGCCACACGCGCGGTACGATGTTGGCGTCGTCCTCGATCAGCAAGCTGTGCAGAAACGTCGTGCCCGAGCGGGGCAGGCCGGCGATCACCAGCGGAGCGGCGATCGGCTGATCGAGTATCGCTGGCGAGCGCTTCTCCTCTGCGCGAATGAGCAGAAGGTTCTCTAGAAACCGCAACGAATCCCACCGGATCGCGGTTCCTCCAAACAGACTAAGCTGAGCCTCCTCATCGCAGGCCTGCAGCAAAAGGCGTAGCGGACGCTCGAACGGGAGGTCGCCAAAATCGCTCAAGCCGGTGCGGCGCTGGGCTTTCTCGATCAAATATTCGGCGCTGGGCGGCTGACGCCAACGAGAGAACACCTCGATCATCGGCTCAGCCAACCAAACAAAGGAGCAAACCGTTCTCGACGGGCCGGTTCAGCTCTTGAAGCAAATCGTGTTGCGATAAAGGCGAGGGCAATCAAACCGCCTATTCTCCATCATTCCGAACGCGTTCAATCGAAAAGCGGTTACGGGGTCGCCGGCGACGCCATCCCCGGAAAAGAGCCACCGCTGCCCGCCGCAAGCGCCAATAAATCATCGTAAGATGAATTCGATCGACACCGCTTTCCGGTCGATCGGCTTCTGGCCAGACAAAGATTTAACGGTCCGATTCATTTAGTTCGGGCGAGGGGATCCGGTAAGAGCCGCCGTCCGCCAAGCGCCCCAAGCCAATCAAGCCCGGCGCGCAACCGCACGACTTCGCCAACGACAATGATCGCCGGTGTCTCGACCGCCGCGGAGGCGCCGACGACTTCGGCCAAAGTCGAGACCAGGACTTGCTGCTCGGAGGTACTCGCATTGCTGACGATGGCGACCGGCTCGTCTCGCCCGCGCCCGCCGGCGATCAGCCGCGCCACAATCGCGGCCAGGTGCTTCATCGCCATATACAGCACCAGCACCGGGGCGCCGCGGGCGATCGCCCCCCAGTCTAGCCCATCGGGTACCGCCCCGGCGCTGTTGTGGCCGGTAATAAAGGTTACGACGGAGTTCGTCTCGCGGTGGGTAACCGGAATGCCCGCATAGGCAAGACCGCCGATCCCGGCGGTAATCCCCGGTACGATGCGGAACGGGATTTCGGCGGCGACAAGGGCCAGCGCTTCCTCGGCACCCCGCCCGAAAACACAAGGGTCGCCGCCCTTGAGGCGCAGGACCCGCTTACCAGCGCGTGCGAGGACGATGAGGCGAGCGGTGATGTTCGGCTGGCTCGGTGACGGACGGCCGCCGCGTTTGCCGGCGTAATCGAGTGCTGCACCAGATCGCGCCAGCCGCAATATCCGCGAATCGACGAGCGCGTCGTAAACGACGGCGTCGGCCCGGTCGAGCGCGTGCAAAGCCAGCGCGGAGAGCAGGCCGGGGTCGCCCGGACCCGCCCCGACCAGCCAGACGTGCCCCGGTTCGAAATCGGGCAGGCAAAGCCGCGCACTGTCGATCAAATGACCAGCCTCGTCGTTGCAAAGCCGGAGACAAGCCGCCTCAACGTAGTCATCCGCTGCTGTTTTGCTAAGATCGGCGCATGTCACGGGGCCGGAACCCAGATTTGCGCCGCGGCTGGACCACCGGCGCCTGTGCTGCGGCTGCGTCGCGCGCAGCGTTCGCCGCGCTGCTGTCGGGCCGGTTCCCCGATCCGGTGTCGATCCGTCTGCCGCGTGAGGGGGTCGCCCGCTTTGCCCTTGCGCTTGCCGAGAGAGGCGTGGGGAGCGCGCGTGCCGGCATCCTCAAGGATGCGGGTGACGATCCCGACATAACACACGGTGCGCTCATCATCGCCAAAGTGGCGCCGGCATCGCCGGGAACGGGAGTCGGGTTTGCGGCGGGGGAGGGGGTGGGTCGAGTGACCCGTCCGGGGTTGGCGCTCGCGGTCGGCGAGCCGGCGATCAATGCGGGACCGCGGGCAATGATCCGCGTCGCACTTGCGGACGAGGCCGCCGAGCAAGGCGTATTAGCGCCCGACGTGACCGTCACGATCTCGATCCCAGGCGGCGAACGCCTCGCCGAAAAGACGATGAATGCCCGTCTCGGCATCATCGGCGGCCTATCGATCTTGGGGACGACCGGTATCGTCGTGCCGTATTCCTGTTCGTCATGGATACATTCGATCCAGCGAGGGATCGACGTGGCGCGCGCCGCCGGGCTTGATCACATCGCCGCCGCAACGGGTGCGACCTCGGAGCAGGCGGTGCAGCGCCTCTATGGTCTTCCCGATCATGCGCTGATTGATATGGGCGACTTTGTCGGCGGCACGTTGAAATATCTGCGCA
>DASXMC010000383.1:0-1917 GCA_036495885.1 Allostellaceae bacterium
GTGGATGCGCTTGATCTGACAGTCGAATATAGTCTCCGGGTCGACCGTGATGCCGCAGCTCGTCTTGAGCCAATCGACAAAGCGCAATTTGGCCGAACCCTTGGCGTCGAGGAAGCTCTCGCGGAAGGCAGTGTCGTCGGCGAGGGGATGGAGCCTCTTTAGCTCGTCGAGATCGGTCACCCATCGGTCACCGATCGCGTCCGTAATAATCCCGGCGAGCCCCGGGTTTTCCAATAACAGCCAGCGCCGCGGCGTGATCCCGTTGGTCTTGTTGTTGAAGCGCTCGGGATACATCTCGGCCAAGTCTTTGACGGTCAGTTTGCGCAGCAAAGCCGAGTGGATCGCGGCCACGCCATTGGTGCTGTGAGTACCGACGATCGCCAGATTTGCCATCCGCACCTTGTCCTCGCTGCCCTCCTCGACGAGGCTCACGCGAGCGACGCGCGCCTCGTCGCCGGGCCAACGGGTTCGCACCTCATGGAGAAACCGCCGATTGATTTCATAGATGATTTCCAATTGGCGCGGCAGAAGCTGTTGGAAATAGTGGAGTGGCCATCTCTCGAGAGCTTCCGGCAACAGCGTGTGGTTCGTGTAGGCCAAGGTCTTTTGTGTAATGTCCCAGGCTTCGTCCCAGTCGAGATGCGCATCGTCGAGCAGTATCCGCATCAGCTCGGGGACCGCTAGGGTCGGGTGAGTGTCGTTCAGCTGGATCGCGATCTTGTCGGGAAGCAACCGCCAATCCCCATTGCGGCGATGGAAGCGGCGCACCAGATCGGCGAGCGAACAGGCGACTAAAAAATATTCCTGCACAAACCGTAGTGCCTGTCCGACCTCGGTGCTGTCATCCGGATATAGCACCCGCGTCAGGGTGCTAGCCACCAGGCTGCCGACCAATGCCCCGACAAAATCACCGCTGCTGAATTCCTGAAAGTCGAAATAGTCGTGCGATCCGGCGGACCACAGACGCAGGGTGTTGATGGTCTTGCCGCCATAGCCGACGACCGGCCGATCAAACGGGATGCCGATTACGGTGGAGCCTCGGCCGGGGACGATCTCCAGGTGCCCGCTGCGCATTTCAAAGGAAGAGCCGAGCTTGATTTCCACCGCTTCCTTTGGGCGGGCAACTTCCCAGGGGTCATGGCGGCGCAGCCAGTTGTCCGGATGTTCGCGCTGCCAGCCATCCTCGATCGATTGACGGAACATGCCGTATTCGTAGCGCAGCCCGTAGCCCATCGCCGGCAATTGCATCGTCGCCATCGAATCGAGGAAGCAGGCGGCGAGCCGCCCCAATCCGCCATTGCCGAGCCCGGCGTCGGGTTCCTGCTCGATCAGACCGAGCCAATCGAGATCCCGTTGGTTAGTAGCCCGATGCACAAACGGATCGAGCAGCATATTGGTGACGTTGTTGGCCAAGGAACGCCCGATCAGGAACTCCATCGACAAATAGTAGATGCGTTTCGGATTGAGGCGATTGTAGGTGCGTTCGGTTCTGATCCAGCGTTGCGACAGCACGTCTCTGACCGACCGGGCGGCGGCCTCGAAGCGCTCGCGCGAACCGGCGGCAAGCGGGTCGACGACGTCGTCGAACAGCAGGTGGCGCTCGTAAAGCGCGTCATTATGACCGGAAAACCGAATTGGACCGCACCCATATTGCTCGAGAAGATCCGACGCTGCCGCCGCCGCTTCCGTCGAGCGTGGCGCCGCAATTTCACTCAGTTCCTTCATCGAAGCTGTCCCTGTTGCGAGGACCGATCGGCTCATATGTGTTTATCCTTCCAGCGTGACCTCTGCGTGACGGCTATAGTTCCACAGCCGCATCGCCGGCCCGGGTTGGTGGTATTTCATAGCCCATCGGGCCGAGGAAGGCTCCGCGCCGTCTCGCCGTGTCTGATTGCGAAGACGTCCATTGCCCGCCTC
>DASXMC010000384.1:0-23793 GCA_036495885.1 Allostellaceae bacterium
GTGGCGGTATTGGCTTGCGCCCGCATCGGTGCGATCCATTCAGTTGTCTTCGGGGGATTTTCGCCCGACAGCTTGGCCGGACGCATCCGTGACTGCCGATCGAATTTTCTGGTGACCGCCGACGAGGGGCTGCGCGGCGGACGCACGGTGCCGCTGAAGCGGAACGCCGACGCCGCACTCGAAAGCTGCCCCGATGTGCGAACCGTGATCGTGGTACGCCGCACCGGCGCGGCCGTCAACTGGATCGCCGGCCGCGATGTCTGGTATCATGAGGCATGCGCAGCGGCCGCTCCCGATTGTCCGCCGGTCGAGATGTCCGCGGAGGACCCGCTGTTCATCCTCTACACGTCGGGCTCGACTGGTCAGCCCAAAGGCGTGTTGCACACGACCGGCGGTTATCTCGTATACGCCTCGCTGACGCATGAATACGTTTTCGACTATCGCGAGGGCGAGATCTATTGGTGCACGGCCGATGTCGGCTGGGTCACCGGGCACAGCTATATCCTCTACGGACCGCTCGCCAATGGTGCTACCACCTTGATGTTCGAGGGCGTGCCCAATTACCCCGATGCGTCGCGCTTTTGGCAGGTCGTCGACAAGCACCAAGTGTCGATCTTTTATACAGCGCCGACCGCGATCCGCGCGCTGATGCGCGAGGGCGAGGAGTATGTTCGTCGCACCAGCCGGCGCTCGCTGCGAATTCTCGGCACGGTCGGCGAGCCGATCAACCCCGAAGCGTGGCTGTGGTACTACGACCATGTCGGGGAGCAACGCTGCCCGATCGTCGATACCTGGTGGCAGACCGAAACCGGCGGCATCCTGATTACCCCGATCCCGGGGGCGACACCGCTCAAGCCGGGCTCGGCGACGCGTCCGTTTTTTGGGATCGAGCCGCTTCTGGTAGACAACGAGGGCAAACGGATCGAAGGTCCGGGGGAAGGCAATCTCTGTCTCGCACGTTCGTGGCCCGGGCAGATGCGCACCGTCTATGGCGACCATCGCCGGTTTGTCGACACCTATTTCTCCACCTTCCCCGGACTTTATTTTACCGGCGACGGCGCCCGCCGGGACGAGGACGGGTATTACTGGATCACCGGCCGCGTCGATGACGTGATCAACGTCGCCGGCCACCGGCTCGGGACCGCCGAGATCGAAAGCGCGCTTGTTGCCCACCCCAAGGTTGCCGAGGCCGCGGTCGTCGGCTACCCGCACGACATCAAGGGACAGGGCGTCTATGCCTATGTCACTTTGCGCGTCGACGAGGAGCCGAACGAGCAACTCCGCCGCGAACTCGTCGCCTGGGTGCGTCAGGAAATCAGCCCGATCGCCGCTCCCGATCTGGTGCAATGGGCGCCTGGTCTACCAAAGACCCGCTCGGGCAAGATCATGCGCCGCATCCTGCGCAAGATCGCCGCCGACGAGCATCACGCGCTCGGCGACACCTCGACGCTCGCCGACCCCGCCGTTGTCGACGATCTCGTTGGCAATCGCCTAAATCGGGCACCCTAGACCCGCGACAGAATTGGCACATGCCGCGCGCGATGTGCCACAATCGCGTCGAGCATGGCTCGCAAAAACGAGGAGCTTTCCCATGAAGGTCGCCAATGCAGTCGCCGAGATCCTCAAGCGCGAGGGGATCGATTTTCTGATCGGTTACCCGGTCAACCCGATTATCGAGGCCGCGGCCGAGGCCGATATCCGCACGATCATGGTCCGCCAGGAGCGGATCGGGCTCCATATGTGCGACGCGATAGCCAAGGTGACATCGGGCGACCGGATCGGCGTCTTTGCGATGCAGCATGGCCCCGGCACTGAAAATGCGTTTGGCGGTGTCGCCCAGTCCTGGGGCGATTCCTGCCCGGTCGTCGTCTTACCGGCTGGCTACGCCCGCAATATCAACCAGGTGCGGCCCAACTTCAACGCCACGTTGAATTTCCGCCACGTCACCAAGTGGATCGAGCAGGTGACGGTGCCGAGCGCCACCGAGGAGGCGTTGCGCCGCGCCTTCACCCAGGTCAAGAACGGCCGTCCGGGTCCGGTGCTGATCGAATTCCCTTCCGACCTTTTGCGCGAGGAACTGCAGGGCCCGCTCGACTATCAGAAGACGCCGCGGCTCAAATCGGGGCCGGATCCGCGCTCGGTGTCGGAGATTGCCGCCGCCCTGGTCGAGGCGCAGCGCCCAGTCGTTGTCGCCGGCCAAGGCGTCCACTACGCCAAGGCGTGGCCGCAATTGCAACAGCTGGCCGAACTTTTGGAAGTGCCGGTCATGACGACCTTGCCCGGTAAGAGCGCTTTTCCTGAAAACCATCCGCTGGCCCTGGGTTCGGGCGGTATCGGCATTTCCAAGCAGTTGCATACGTTTTTGCAAAATGCCGATCTGATCTTTGGCATCGGCTGCAGCTTCACCCGATCGAGCTTTGCGACACCAATGCCGAAGGGTAAGCGCATCGCTCACGCGACCTTGGACGCGACCGACATCAACAAGGACGTGCCGACCGAACTGGCAGCGATCGGCGATGCCGGGCTGACCCTCGATGCGCTGCTGGAAGAGGTAAAGGGCCGGCTGCACGGCAACACCCGCGACCGTCTCGCCGGGGTGACCCGAGGCATCCGCTCGCTTAAGGAAGAGTGGATGGGGCAATGGATGCCGCGGCTGACGCAGGACACCAAACCGCTGTCGCCCTATCGCGTGATCTGGGAATTGCTGCACACGGTCGACGTCAAAAACACGATCATCACCCACGACGCCGGCAGCCCGCGCGACCAGCTGTCGCCGTTCTGGGCCAGCGAAGTGCCGCTTTCCTATATCGGTTGGGGCAAGACGACCCAGCTCGGCTACGGGCTCGGGCTCGCGATGGGCGCCAAATTGGCCAAGCCTGACAAATTGTGCATCAATGTCTGGGGCGACGCCGCTATCGGCTTTACCGGCATGGATTTTGAGACCGCGGTGCGCGAGCGCCTCCCGATCCTGTCGATCCTGATGAACAATTTCTCGATGGCGATCGAGCTGAAGGTGATGCCGGTGGCGACCGAGAAATACCGGTCGACCGATATCAGCGGCAATTATGCCGATTTCGCCAAGGCGCTGGGCGGCTATGGCGAGCGCGTGACCGAACCGGGCGAAATCCAGGCGGCGATCCGCCGCGGCATCGAAAAGACCCGCGAAGGCACTCCGGCTTTGCTCGAATTTATCACCGAAAAGGCGGTCGACGTCTCCCGCTTCGGGTGAGCAATTCCCAATAAAGGCTAGCCTCTCGATCGTCTTGGCCGAGCTTGGCCCGGCCACCCATGAGACGCGGCACACGCGTCGCCACTTTCCCGTGGGTACCCGGACCAAGTCCGGGCAAGACGAGTATATGGAGGCTGGATCGACCCAAGAGCGTACTCGACGGACAGGCTTACGGTACCGCAACGGCAACTTCGGTAGAGATGAGTCACTTCCTTCGCTTGGCCGGCGACCTAGCCGGTGACAACTCTGGCGCAGGAGTAACGTCGATCATCGCAGGGGCCTTAAACCGAGTGAGCAAGGCGTCTACAGCCATGTTGAAGACCCCTTGTGCGTGATAAGCGAGATAGCGAATCAATAGAACCTTTAGCTGGTTCATTTCGTCTTCGGTTAACTTATCCACGCGTTGCGATCTCCTGTCGTGATCGTCTTCTTAGGAACGCAGGCATTAATTAACGGATAAGGGCTCAAACTGCCGAGATGATCCTCTAGAAGCTATTTCGATAACGAGATCGAGATTTCAGAGTGACCCTCCGACCGGTACGGACGTGGCTTTCCACCCGCTGATCGCAGGTCTATCCTCGCAGGATCGGAGGCATGTTCGAAGAGGAAGGCGATGGAAGCCGCCGCAGCCGTGTTTAGACAAGTGCATGCGCCACTTACGATCGAGCAGGTCGAGATCGACCAGCCGTGGGAGCGCGAGGTTCTTGTGCGTACTGCGGCGACCGGGGTGTGCCACAGCGATCTGCACGTCGTAGATGGCGCCGGCCGGTTTCCGCTCGACCGCCCGATCGTCTTGGGCCACGAGGGGGCGGGCGTCGTCGAGGCGGTCGGCGCTGGGGTGACGACGGTCAGGCCCGGCGATCATGTCGTCGCTTGCCTGTCCGGATTTTGCGGCAGCTGTCCGCAATGCCTCTCTGGCCACCCGAATTTGTGCACCGGCGGCCTCGTCACCCGGCCCGATCAGGCCGCACCGCGTCTGTCGCAAAACGGCCAACCGCTGCGCCAATTCATCGGCATTTCGAGCTATGCCGAAAAGATGCTGCTGCACGAGAATTCGATCGTGCGCATCGATCCGGACTTGCCGCTCGACAAGGCCGCACTCGTCGGCTGCGGGGTGTTGACCGGGGTCGGTGCGGCCCTGCGCAGCGCCGGGCTCGAAGCGGGTCAGACGGTCGCGGTATTTGGCTGCGGCGGAGTGGGACTGTCGATCATCCAAGGCGCGCGGATCGGCGGTGCGCGCCAGATCATCGCTATCGACCGATTCGAAACCAAACGCGAAATGGCGGCGCGAGCCGGGGCGACCCATTTTGTCGACAGCACGCAAGACGACCCGGTCAAGGCAGTGCGCGCATTGACCGCCGGCGCCGGTGTTGACCATGCCTTCGAGGCGGTTGGCTCGGCGGGCCTAGTACGGCAGGCGATCGAAAGCCTGGGTATCCGCGGCACCGCAACGATTGTCGGGGTGCTGCCGCCCGATGCGATGATCGAATTTCCGTGGATGGCGATCCGCCCGGAATGCAAAGTGCAGACCTCGCGCATGGGCTCAAACCGGTTCCGCTATGACATACCGCTTTATCTCGATTTCTACCGCCAGGGCCGTCTCGATCTCGATGGTATGGTGACCAAAAAGGGCCGCCTCGACGATATCAACGAAGCCTTCCGCGCCATGAAAGCTGGCGAAGTCGCCCGCACCGTACTGACTTTCGATTGATTTACAGCCGTGGACGGCTGGTGAGCTCCAGCCGAATAACTTGGTTTAGACCTTGGGGAGTCGTGGCGTGTGTATGCCGAGCGTCACATGTGGAGGATGGCGTTGCGTAAGGACGTCACCGCGGTGCCGATAATCATCGAGCGAGGGGACAGCCCGTGGCAACGTCGTCTCCCGGCTTGGCACCGGCAGATTTACATTGCCAATCTCGCCTATTAGGTTTACCCGAAACCAATACGCTGCATTCAAGTTGGCAGCGTGAGGAGGATTGAGCCATGAAGCGGTTCGTGATCGGCGCGGCGACGATTGCCGCTATCGCATTTTACGGACATAGCTGGGCCCAGCCGGCGCCCGCCACGAGCCCGCCACCCAGTGCTACCGCGCCCGCTCCGCCTGCGCAATCGATGAACCGGATGCCCGCTGGGGGAAGAGCGACGTCCGAGAGAGGCGCCACCGGCTCAGTCACGCGCGCCCATCACCGGCGGCACACGGCGCAGTCGGCCCGGCATACCTCGGCACACGGTGAGGCAGGGGGCGGAGGCGCGGGTGGCACGGCCGACCAACTGAACCGTCAGGAACTCTCACAGGGACAGGTACAGGGCGGCAATCCCACGACGATGAACCGGATGCCGGCCGGCGGCAGGGCGACATCGGGGGGCCCAAACCAGTAATGGGGCGCCGATCTGACCGCGCCGGCAGGCTGAGCTCCGAAGGCATGCAGTCTTCGACACAAGGCTGCACCCCAACGCTTTGATCAAGACAGGTAACGGGCCGGCGAGCGGTATCCATTAAGAATGAGCCAAGGGGGGGTCCAGGGCTTTGGCAATGGCGGTCGCCCATCAAGCCGGAGCTGCCATGATGCCTGCGGTCATGACGGCAAAGCCGCAGCCATAGTTTCGCTCTCGGAGTGATGATGTCTGATTGATCTGCCGGCTCACTCCCAGTGTGGGGTGGGCACTGTCGACCAGCCGTCATCTCATGCTCCACAATTGTCCTTCGCTCCTGATCCCGGCGTCAGGGGTTTGCGGTTCGCATGGGCAGACCAACGCGATTGGCGTCGCCGGGCCGTTGCAGTTGTGGTCGCTGCGGCAACTATTGCGTAGCACAGACAAATGCCGGCACCATTTCTGCCGAAGAGTGCACCCGCTTGCGCGGCCGTGTCCTATGATAATAGGCGGTGCCCGCCAGCCGCCTCGGCCGATCAACTAGCTCAACCGCACCCAATATGGAGTTCGCGATGACCGATCCTAAGCAAACCGAAAAGCTGACAGAGACGCTGGCATTTCGGGCAGCCAAGCTGGATTACGACGAGCTGCCGGAGACGGTGCGCGAGGTCGCGCGGCAATGCGCGCTCGATTATCTGGGTGTGGCGGTTGCTGGGGCCGGCGACCCGCTGGTGCGCATTGTGCTCGAGGAGATGGCGGAAGCCGGCGGAGCGGAGCAGGCCAGCGTCGTCGGGCATCCCTCACGGCTGCCGGCACTGTCCGCGGCACTGGTCAATGGCGCTGCCGGTCATGCTCTCGACTATGACGATGTCAATATCGCGTTGCCCGGGCATCCCTCGGTCGCAATCCTGCCGGGGCTGCTGGCGCTCGCCGAAGCCACAGAAAGCCCAGGCCACGAGGTGCTCGTCGCCTTTGTCGCCGGCTACGAGACCGCGTGCCGGATCGGGGCGGCGCTTAACCCCGGACATTATGATCTCGGGTTCCACTCGACCGCGACCCTCGGCAGCTTTGGCGCTGCGGCGGCTTGCGCCCGGCTCCTCGGGCTTGACGCCAGGACGACGGCGACCGCACTGGGCATCGCCGGCACCCAGGCGGCCGGCCTAAAATCCCAATTCGGCACGATGTGCAAGCCGTTTCACGCCGGCAAGGCGGCGCAGAACGGATTGTTGGCGGCGCGGCTCGCGGCACGCGGGTTTTCGAGCCGCACCGATCTGATCGAATGCGTGCAGGGTTTCGGGCTCACCCACGGTCCCGATTTTGCACCGAAGGCGGCACTGGCGGAGCCCGAGGGCGGCTTTTACGTGCTCGCCAACCTCTTCAAATACCATGCAGCGTGCTACTTCACGCATGCTCCGATCGAGTGCGCCCGCGGGTTGCGCCGCGACCATGCGCTAACACCAGACAAGATCTCGGGCATTAGGCTGCGCATCGACGCCAGCACCGACCGGGTGTGCAACATCGCCGCCCCGACCGACGGTTTGGAGAGCAAATTCAGCCTGCGCCAGACCGTGGCGATGGCCTTGGCCGGGGTCGACACCGCGAGCCTCGACGCCTTTGGCGAAAGCACGGCGCGCGACCCGGCGCTGGTGCGGCTGCGCGAGCGCATCGCGATCGATTTCCAGCATAACTGGCCGCAGACCCTGGCCGAACTGGAGGTCGAGCTGGCGGACGGCCGACGGGTCACGGCACGCCACGATTCCGGCATTCCGGCCGCCGACATCGCCGATCAGGGCCGACGCCTCGCGGACAAATTCGACGCTCTCACGGTCCCGGTGCTGGGCCCCGCGCGCACCCGCGAGCTTCGCGCAGCGATCGCCGGCTTCGATCGCCTCGGCGATATCGGCACCTTGGCCCGCCTTGCCGCCGCGTGAGCCGTAATTGCGCGAGCCGGAGCGGACACCCGCATTTTGTGTGTTGCTGATGCTTGAATCTTGGCCCAGCGCCTCACGCGAGACACTGGGCTCCCACTCTTGCGAAACTCACAGCAGGTCGCGCAGCATCGCGATCAACGGCTTGTCGGCAGGAGGCATCGGATAATCGGCGAGCCGCGCCGGGCGCACCCATTTGAGCCGCTGCCCCTCGCGCGCAGCCGGGATCCCCGACCATTTGCGGCACACGTAGAGTGGCATCAGCAGATGAAAATCGGGATAGGAATGGGAGGCAAAGGTGAACGGCGCCAGGCAGCTCGCCGTCACGTCGATGCCCAATTCTTCGGCCAATTCGCGAACCAGCGCCGTCTCGGGCGTCTCGCCGGGGTCGACCTTGCCGCCGGGAAATTCCCACAGCCCGGCCATGGTTTTACCCTCGGGGCGCTGCGCCAAGAGCACGCGCCCGTCCGCGTCGACAAGCACTACCGCGGCGACGAGGATCAGCGGCGGCGAATGATCAGCTGCGGTAGCTGCCGTTGATGTCGACATAGCCGTGCGTCAAATCGCAGGTCCAGACCGTCGCGCGTCCCGAACCGATGCCGAGATCGACCGCGATATGGATTTCGCGGCCGGCCATGTGCCGCGCGACCGGAGCCTCGTCATAACCGGGGATCGGACCCCCGTCGGCCGCGATCCTGATTCCTCCGACCGCGATCGACAACCGCTCGGGCGCGGCTTTTTCGCCGGCGCGGCCGACCGCCATCACGATCCGGCCCCAATTGGCGTCGCCGGCGGCAATCGCGGTCTTGACCAAAGGTGAGTTGCCGATTGTCAATCCAATCCGGCGTGCTGCCGGGTCGCTCTCCGCCCCGCTGACTTCGATCGTGACGAATTTCTGGGCGCCCTCGCCGTCGCGGGCGACCTGCTGCGCGAGGTCGGTCATCACCGCCCGGAGTGCGGCGCGAAACCCGGCGAGCTGCGGGTCGTCAACAGCAGCGATCACGGTGTTGTGCGCTTGACCCGTCGCGCACAGCAATACCGTGTCGCTGGTCGAGGTGTCACCGTCGACGGTGACCGAGTTGAACGACCGCTCGTTGGCCGCGACCAGCAGAGTCTGCAATATCTGCTGGGGCAAGGCCGCATCGGTGAACACAAAAGCGAGCATCGTCGCCATGTCGGGCGCGATCATCCCGGAGCCCTTGCAAAAGCCGTTGATCCGCACGGCCACGCCATCGATCGCGGCAGTAGCGGTCGCTGCTTTGGCAAAGGTGTCGGTGGTCGTGATCGCACGCGCGGCCGGCTCCCACTCCAAGGCATCGAGCCGCCTGGCGAGGGCCGGCAGCGCCGCCGTGATCGGGTCGGCGGGCGGCGGCTCGCCGATGACCCCGGTCGAGGCGATGTAGACCTCATGCGGGTCGCAGGCGAGCAGGCGGGCGGTTACGTCGGCGGTGCGCTCGACCACGTGCCGCCCGGCGCGGCCCGTAAACACATTGGCGTTGCCGGAATTGGCGACGATCGCGCGCACGGTACCGCGACTAAGGCACTCGCGGCACCAGATGACCGGTTGGCCCGGCATGCGCGATTGAGTGAACACGCCCGCGACCGTGCTCCCCGGCGCCAGTTCGGCGAGCATCAGATCGTCGCGTCCCGCATAGCGGATGCCGGCGGCGCAGGCGGCAAGCCGCACTCCCGCGATCGCCGGCAACATCGGAAAGCCGACGGGCGCCAGCGGCGAGACAGCAGCGTTCATTGGCCTCCCTTTCGCAGCCGATCGGCCGGCTACTGGGTCGCCGCGAGCGGTTTGCCGTCTAGCCCGAAAGCCTCGACCTTGGCCTCACTGCGCAGCTCTTTGACCTTGGCCTGGACGATGTCCCGCGCCAGCTCGTGACTGACCTCCTGGCGCGCTTGCTCGAAAGTGGGTGGGGCCTTGACGCGCTGGTCGACCACCAAGATGACGTGCCAGCCAAACTGGGTCTTGACCGGGGTTTTGGTGTATTGGCCGGGTTGCAGGGCAAAAGCGGCGGCAGCGAACGCCGGGACCATATCGTCACGGCTGAAATAACCGAGATCTCCGCCCGAAGCCGCCCCCGGGTCGGTAGAGTATTTCTTGGCTAAGGTCGCGAAATCGGCACCCTTGTTTAGCTGGTCGATGATAGACTTCGCCTCTGCCTCGGTCTTGACCAGGATATGGCGGGCATGGACCTCCTGCTGGGCCGGTTTCTGCTTGATCATTTTCTGGTAGCCGGCCTTAAGCATGTCGTCGCTTCCCGCGGACTTGACGAGCTCTTCTACATAGGCCTGTTGGAGTAGGCGATCCTTGAGAAGCTGCAAGCGCTGCTGGACCTCCGCGCTTTGATCGAGATGTTCCTTGCGGGCCGCGTCCACAACCAGCATCCCGTCGATCATGCGGTCGAGAAGCATCGGGTAGATTTGCGCCAGCGGGATACTTTGCATCTGTGGGGGCAGGGTTTTCTGCGCCGCCTCGACATCGGAGAGGCGCAGCGCCGCGCCGTTAACGTGCGCGACCACGGTGTCGCCCGGCGGCAGGCTGGCTTTTGGCGTCGATGCCAGGCCAGGGGTGGCGGGCGGCGCCGCGCCCGTGGGATCAGCGGCGACGGAGGGCCACGCAGAAAAACTGACGGCGCATGCCGACATCAGCGCCGCGAAGAGCACAAAGCGGGACAGCATGACAAGACCTTTCGGGAGAACGGCAGACGCCGAGCGCTGTGGCGCTATCACGACATCCATGCACATTTGGGTGGCGCAAACAAGCCATCGCATCAAGCAGCCGATATTGCCCAATATTCCAGGGCACCATTCCCAGCACGATGCTGATGAATTGACACTGGGAGGCGAGCGGCCTATCTGTCGCTAGTCGCCGTGCGCATCGAATCTACCTTTCACAAATATTTCCCGAGGCTGCCATGTTAGGTGCCTTAGCTCGGCGGCTGTTCGGCTCCGCCAATGACCGCTACGTCAAGAGCGTCAAGCACATCGTCGCCGCGATCAACGAGTTAGAACCGCAATTGGCGGCGATGTCGGATGATGAGCTGCGGGCGCGCACCCTGCATTTCAAAGAGCAGCTGGCGGACGGGGCTGAACTCGACGATTTGTTGCCCGATGCCTTTGCGACGGTGCGTGAGGCGGCCAAACGAACACTCGGCCAGCGCCATTTCGACGTGCAGATGATGGGCGGCATCGTGCTGCATCGCGGCATGATTGCCGAGATGAAAACCGGCGAAGGCAAAACCCTAGTTGCAACCCTCCCGGTGTATCTCAACGCGCTCTCCGGCAACGGCGTCCACGTTGTCACGGTCAACGATTATTTGGCGCGCCGCGATGCCGAATGGATGGGTCAGATTTATCGCTTTCTCGGGCTCACGGTTGGCTGCATCGTCCACGACCTCGACGATGCACAACGCCGCGAAGTTTACCTCTGCGATGTCACCTACGGCACCAACAACGAGCTCGGCTTCGACTATCTGCGCGACAATATGAAGTTCCGGCTGGAGGATATGGTCCACCGGCCGTTTCATTACGCAATCGTCGACGAGGTCGATTCGATCCTGATCGACGAAGCGCGCACGCCGCTGATCATTTCCGGACCGACTGAGGATAATTCCGAGCTTTATATCCAGGTCGACAAGCTGATCCCGGGGCTCGAACCCGACGATTACGAGAAAGATGAAAAGCAGCGCACGGTCGCCTTGACCGAACCAGGCGTCGAAAAGATCGAAGAAATGCTGCGCCGGTCGGGATTAATGACGGCCGGCAGCCTTTACGACATCCACAACGTCTCGTTGGTGCACCACGCCAACCAGGCATTGCGGGCTCACAAGCTCTTCGCCCGCGACACCGACTACATCGTCAAGGATGACAAAATCGTCATCATCGACGAGTTCACCGGCCGGATGATGGAAGGGCGCCGCTATTCCGAGGGGTTGCATCAGGCGCTCGAAGCAAAGGAGGGGGTGACGGTTCAGAACGAGAACCAGACACTCGCCTCGATCACCTTCCAGAATTATTTCCGGCTTTATCCCAAGCTCGCCGGCATGACCGGCACGGCGATGACCGAATCTGAAGAATTCGGCGACATCTACAAGCTCGAAGTCATCGAGATCCCGACCAATGAGCCCGTTCGCCGCGCCGACACCGATGATGAGGTCTATCGCAGCACGCGCGAGAAATACGATGCAATCGTGCAGCACGTGCTGGAGTGCGGCGAGCGCCAGCAGCCGGTGCTGGTCGGGACCGTCAGCATTGAAAAATCCGAGGCGTTGTCAGCGCAGTTCAAGAAAAGCAAGATCCCGCACAACGTGCTGAACGCGCGCTACCACGAGCAGGAAGCCCATATAATCGCCCAGGCCGGCCAGCCGGGTGCTGTGACGATCGCGACCAACATGGCCGGGCGCGGCACCGACATTCAGCTCGGCGGTAACCTGGACATGCGGCTGCGCACCGAGCTTGCGTCCGTTCAGGACCCGGCCGAGCGCACCCGGCGTGCCGCGTTGATCCGCGAGGAGATCGCGGCTGCACACGAGCTCGTCGTGCAAGCCGGCGGGCTGTTCGTGGTTGGCAGCGAACGTCACGAGAGCCGGCGAATAGACAATCAGCTGCGTGGCCGTTCAGGGCGCCAGGGCGATCCCGGCGCCTCCAAGTTCTATGTCTCGCTTGAAGACGACCTGATGCGCATCTTCGGCTCCGAGCGGATGGATTCGATGCTGCAACGCCTCGGGCTCAAGGAAGGCGAGGCGATCATTCATCCGTGGGTCAACAAGGCGCTGGCCAAAGCCCAGCAAAAAGTCGAAGCGCGCAATTACGACATCCGCAAGCAGTTGTTGAAGTTCGACGACGTGATGAACGACCAGCGCAAGGTCGTCTATGAGCAGCGCCGCGAAATCATGAATTCGCGCGATGTCGCCGTCACCGTTGCGGATATGCGCAACGAAACGATCGACGAAATCGTGGCGACGGCGATCCCGGACAATGCGCTGCCTGAGCAGTGGGACATGGCTGCTCTCCATGCCGAATGCCTGCGGCTGTTAGCGGTCGACCTGCCGCTTGCCGAGTGGGCCCGCGAGGACGGGATCTCGGCCGACGAGGTGCGCGAGCGCATCATGGCAGCCGCCGACCGCAAAATGGCCGAGAAATCGGCGAATTACGGTCCCGATCTGATGCGGATGGCGGAAAAGAGCTTATTGTTGCAATTGCTCGATCAGATCTGGAAGGATCACCTCTTATCGCTCGACCATCTGCGCCAAGGAATCAATCTGCGCGCCTATGCACAGCGCGATCCGCTCAACGAATACAAGCGCGAGGCGTTTGATCTGTTTGGCGCGATGCTGACCAGTTTGCGTCAACAGGTTACCTCTGTACTGTCGCATGTCGAGTTGCGCGTGCCACAGCCGGCTTTCGCCGAGGCAATGGCGGGGCCCGAGGAGGAGATGGCCGAGGCGCGCGCCACCGGGACGGCCGGCCGAGCGGTGCCGAGCCGGTCGCGTCCAGCGCGGCGCGGGGGTTCCGCGAATGGCGGCGCCGGCGACGGGCAGTTGCAGGCGGCGGGTCCACGCGCGCCGTGGGCCGGGACGCCGCGCAATGCGCCCTGCCCTTGCGGTTCGGGGCGCAAATTCAAGCATTGCCACGGCCGGATTTAAACCGCGGCCGGCCGTCGTCGGACAGCGCACCCCGGTCGTGTCCCGTGCGCCGACCCGTGGGCTCTTCGCAATTCGGCTCGGCACGTGAGAGGCGGCGAGGTTTCCCGACCAGACCGGGATCTACGGCGATCTAACCGCTGCGCCGACAAAAGCCGAGATTGGCCCCTGAGCCGCCCCGTCAAGGGATAATGCGTCCGGGCTTCTCGATCAGAGAGGGTGGGCGCGCGGCTTCGTTCATGCGGGTGCTTCGCCTGCCTGGCTGGCTCTGCTCGGCGCACCGGCCGCTGAGTCACTCGGCCGCGGCTGCGATTCGCTCCCCATCAGCGGCGGTCGCAAAAAACCGGCGTCCGGTGGCGCGCTGGTTCTCGTAGATCGAGCCCTGGTGTTCCGCTGACGGCAACGGCAGGCGCACCGGCACCGGCGCCAGCCGCGGCGTCACGGTCGGTCGGCCGGCGAGCAACAATTCGTCGAACTTTTCGATACCGTCCTTGAACCCGAGCAATGGCCAAGCGTCGGCGGCGCGATATTGGAACAGCAGGAAGCGTCGCTCCTTGCCCGAGAAATTGGTCGCCGAACCGTGCACCGCACGGACATGATGGACGGTGATCGAGCCAGCCTTGCCGAGGCACGGCAGCGCGCGCGAGACGTCGATGCCGCAAGCTGTGGGATCGATCGCCCCACAAAAGCACCCGTCCGGACCATGGTGGTCGAAAACCGGACCCCGATGGCTCCCCGGCACCACCATCATCGGCCCGTTATCGCGATCGCAATCGTCGAGCATGATACCGACCGCAGCGAGATCGTCGTTGGTGTGCGGGTAAAAGGCCCAATCCTGATGCCATTCGACCGAGGCGCCGTAGCCGGCGGACTTCATATTGAGCTTGCCGGTGTCGAACCGCACCGTGCCCCACAAATCCCGCAGCACGGCAACGATCTTGGGATGGCGCGCAGCGGCGGCATATTCGGGGTGATGCAGCTGCGGCGTCTTGATCCGCCGTACCCGCGGCTCGGCCGGCGAGTGCGAGTCTTCAAGGTCATAGATGTCGTTATTGGCATCGACGGCGCGCGCGCTCTCGACAAATCCGTCGGTGACGCGGCGCAGCGCGTCGATCTCGCCGGCGGTAAGGACTTGGGGAAGCACGCAAAATCCGTCCCGCCGATAAGCGGCAATCTCGGCTTGCGACAGCATGGGCTCCTCCGTCGGCGGCAGTTGCGCTGCGTAACACTGCTGACCGCCGCGGCGGAGCTTGTCAACACCGGCGCGCGCTATCGGCCCGGCATCGCTCTCGAACTTCGGGTTGTTAACAGTTTGTTAAGAAAGCGGAGCCAGGTTGGGACGAGGCGCGGACGCAACTTTGACGGGCAAGCGTTCCGATGATTACAACTAAGCAAATTTTGCGCTATGCTGGTTGGCTCGAAGAGATTTCTCCAGGGTTTGTTGCTACCGCGATCTTGGCCGAAACCGGCGAAGATCTTGCCGGCCGCGACCTTCTCGACCAGATCGCGCGTTTGATCGAAATCTTTGGGGTGATCGGCGCCGCCGAGATCGTGGGCTGTCCGCGCTCGCCATCCTGCCCCGAGCGGAATCTGCGAACCAACCCCTGACCGACCGAAACGGGTGCAGATTTCGCGACAGTGCCGAACCGTCTGCCCTCTTTCGGGTGGAGGTGTCAGTGGGTAGGTTTGTGTCGCATCAATTGTTGGAGCCGAGCCCATGACCAGCATCTTGCGTGCGACGAGTTCCGCAGTCCCCGAGCCGCCAGCCGGCACCTGGTCGAACTGCCTGGTGGCGGGCGGGATCGCCTACATCGCCGGGATGACCGCGCGCGGCGATGCCGATTCCGGCGACGAATACGCCCAAGCCAAGGCAATCTTTGGCAAGATCCGCCACCTCGTCGAGGCGGCGGGCGGTGCTATGGCCGATGTGACCAAGGTGACGATTTTTGTCACCGACATAACCCAGCGCGAGAAAGTGTGGCAGGCGCGGCGCGAATTCTTTACCGGCAATTTTCCCGCCTCGACCTTGGTGCAGGTGGCCGCACTCGCCGATCCATCGCTCAAAGTTGAGATCGAGGCCGTCGCCCATATCGGCGCCAGCCGCAGCTGAGCCCAGCGGCGACGCCGCTGCCGCGCAGCGCGATGAGTTCAGGCCACCCGCGGGCGTTCGTTGATGGCCGACACGCGAATATGGTCTTCCTCGAAGCGGATCGTGCTGGTCGAGGCAAGCTCGATTTCGAGCCGCGCGTAAAGATCGAGCGGCATGCCGAGCGCAAACAGCAAGGCCGCGCGGATCACGTCGCCGTGGCTGGCGAGCGCCACAGACCCCTCGGGATGGGTCCGACGCAACGCGAACAGCGCGCCGACGGCGCGGTCCTGCACCTGGCGCCAGCTTTCACCGCCCGGTATGGCGGCGACGCTGCGGCAGTTCTGCCAGGGCAGCCAACGTTTGTCGGCCTTGACCTGGTCAAACGTCAAACCGGTCCATTCGCCGAAATCGAGTTCGATCAAATCGTCGCGGAGGGTAACCGGCAGGCCAAGCCGGCTGGCGAGGATCTCGGCGCTTTCTCGGGTGCGGTCAAGCGGGCTTGCGTAAATCGCCTCGATCCCCTCGCCGGCGAGACGCTCGGCGACAGCCTCGATCTCGGCGCGGCCCTTGGGCGAAAGCCCGACGCCAGCAAGGCGGCCGTTGATCCGGCCAAAGACAGCGGGTTCGCCATGCCGCACAAGATAGAAAATCGTCACCCTGATCCTCGATTTGATTGAGCGGCGATCGTAGCATCTGTGGACGGGCGCGTCTTGCAACCCGCCGGCGTTGACAAGGGCAAGGGCGGCTGATGTATGGCCGTGTTCATGAAAAGCGTGACTCTGTTATTCGGCGCAGCGCTGCTGGCGCCCTTGGCGATCGGGCGCGGCGCTACGGCGGAAGAGCCGATTTTGCATGTCTACAACTGGTCGGATTACATTGCCCCCGACACGATCTCCAATTTCGAGCACGAAACCGGGATCAAGGTCACCTACGATGTGTACGATTCGAACGAAGTGCTGGAGGCGAAACTGTTCGCCGGACAATCGGGCTATGACGTCGTAGTACCCTCGGCAAGCCCATTCACGGCGCGCCAGATCGCTGCCAAAATCTATTTGCCTCTCGACAGAAGCAAGCTCGCGGGCTGGAAAAATCTCGATCCCGCGATCCTCGCGCTCGTTGCCGCTGCCGATCCCGGCAATGCTCATGGCCTGCCTTACCTGTGGAGCGTTACCGGCCTCGGCTATAACAAGGCGAAAATCCGGACCGCACTCGGAGCGGCTCCGCCAGTCAACAGCTGGGCATTGCTGTTCGACTCGGCGAACACCAAAAAGCTCGCCAATTGTGGGATTTCGGTGCTCGACACGCCGCAGGAGGTCGTGCCGGCGATGCTCGCTTATCTCGGCCGCGACCCGAAGAGCCGCGACCTCCGCGATCTCGGTGACGCCATCACCGCGCTGGAAAAAATCCGACCCCATATCCGTAAATTTCATTCCTCGGAATACATCAACGATCTCGCCAATGAGGATTTGTGTCTGTCGCTCGGCTATTCAGGCGATGTGATCATGGCGCGCAATCGAGCGCGCGACGCCCATAATGGGGTCGAGATCGCCTTTAGCGTGCCCAAGGAGGGGGCGCAGATGTCGGTCGACATGCTCGGCATTCCGGCCGATGCATCGCATCCGCAAAACGCGCTGCGCTTTATCGACTACTTGCTGCGCCCCGAGGTCATCGCCGACATTTCCAATGCGGTCACCTACCCAAACCCGAATATTCCGGGGACGGCACTGGTGAAGCCGGCGATCCGCGACGATCCCGCGGTCTATCCGCCTCCCGAGATCCGCCGCCGCTTTTTTGTAGATCTGCCGGCGCCGCCGGATTACGAGCGGGCGCGGACCCGCGCCTGGACGCGGCTCAAATCCGGAGAGTGAGCGGCGGCGAATGGCGGCCCTGCGATGGCGCTGCTTGAAGTAGTTGCTGCCAGCAGGCACTTCGGCGCCACTCCGGCAGTCGATGGCGTCAGTCTCAGCGTCGAGCGCGGCGAGCTCTTTGCGCTGCTCGGCCCCTCGGGATGTGGCAAGACCACCCTGTTGCGGATGATCGCCGGGTTCGAGACCCCGGATCGCGGGCATATCATCGTCGATGGCGTCGATGTGACGGCACTGCCGCCATACGAGCGGCCGGTCAATATGATGTTCCAGTCCTACGCGCTGTTTCCGCACCTCGACGTCGCCGCCAACATCGCGTTCGGTCTGCGGCAGGAGCGCATGGAACGCCACCGCCGCGCCGCCCGCGTCGCGGAAATGCTGGCGCTGGTCCAGATGACGGAGTTTGCTCGGCGCCGCCCGCACCAATTGTCGGGCGGGCAGCGGCAACGGGTCGCGTTGGCGCGGGCATTGGCCAAAATGCCGAAATTGTTGCTGTTGGACGAACCCTTGGCCGCACTCGACCGCAAGCTGCGGGAGGAGACCAGGCGGGAACTGATCGGCATCCAGGAGCGGGTCGGGACGACGTTTCTGGTCGTCACCCACGACCAGGAGGAGGCGCTCGGCATGGCCTCGCGCTTGGCGGTGATGAATGCGGGCCGCCTCGCCCAGATCGGAACGCCCGCGGAAATCTACGAACGGCCAAACTCGCGGTTTGTCGCCGGCTTTGTCGGCGAGGCGAATTTGTTCGAGGGCGAAGTCGCCGTGGTGGGCAATGGCCCGGCGTTGTGTGTTCCCGGCATCGGCCCCATCCCGCTGCCAGGCGCGGCGGATATAGCTGCGATCGCGCTCGTGCTGCGTCCCGAGAAATTGGCGGTCTCGCATCAACCGCCGTCGGGGTTCGCGCTCAAGGCGAGGGTGGCCGCGGTCGAATACCAGGGTCCGGTCACGATCCTGCGGCTGGCCGCCGCGGCGGGTGGGCGGTTGACGGCGCAATTGCCGAGCGCCGCCGCTTCCGGCTTTGGCCGAGGAACGGTGGTCTGGGCGAGTTGGTTGCGCGAGGATGCGGTCGTGATCAGCCGATGACCGGGTTCGGGCGGTTTGGCCGGCTGGTGCTGATCGGGATCCCGTTTTTGTGGCTCGGGTTGTTTTTTCTGACGCCACTATTGATCGTGGTCAAGATCAGCCTGGCGCACAGCGCCATCGGCATTCCCCCTTATACGCCGCTCGTCGCCAGCCAGAACGGTCGGCCGGCCTTGCACGCATCCTTGGCAAATTTCGTGCTGCTGGCGCGCGACGACCTTTACCTGCGCGCATATCTGGGCTCGCTCGGCTATGCAGCGGCGTCGACGCTGCTGTGCCTCTTGATCGGTTATCCGATGGCGCTGGCGATCGCGCGCGCCCCGGCCGTTTGGCGCCAATTGCTGCTGTTTCTCGTCGTATTGCCGTTCTGGAGCAGCTTCTTGATCAGGGTCTACGCCTGGATCGCGATCCTGCAGCCGAACGGGCTCTTGAACCGCGTGTTGCTCGCCTGCCACTTGATCTCCAACCCGTTGCCGCTGCTGAACAACCGCTTTTCGGTCGAGCTCGGGCTCGTCTATTCGTACCTGCCGTTCATGATCCTGCCGATCTACGGCAGTCTCGCCGCACTCGACCAAAGCCTGATCGAGGCGGCAGCCGATCTCGGCGCCGGCCCGTGGCGCCAGTTTGTCGGCATCATTCTGCCATTGTCACTGCCGGGTGTGGTCGCGGGCTCGTTCCTCGTGTTCGTGCCGGCGGTCGGCGAGTTTGTCATCCCCGACCTGCTTGGCGGCCCCGACACATTGATGATCGGCAAGGTGCTGTGGGATGAGTTTTTTGAGAACCACGACTGGCCGGTCGCGGCAGCCGTCGCCGTCGTGCTGATCGCTGCACTGGCGCTGCCGATCCTCTATGCGCAGCGATTGCTCGATCGCGAGCCCGCGGCATGACCCGATCGAACAGCGGCGTTGCCTTCAGGTTGGGGACGCTGCTCTTCGGCTTTGCATTTCTTTACGCGCCGATAGCACTGCTGGTGGTTTATTCGTTCAACGCCTCGCGGCTGGTGGCGGTATGGGCCGGATTTTCGACGCAGTGGTACGGCGCGTTGCTTGCCGACGACCAATTCCGCAATGCCGCGGCAACCAGCCTCGAAGTGGCGACAATGGCGGCGAGCCTGGCGCTCGTGCTGGGGACGCTTGGCGGCTTTGCGATGGCGCGGTTCACCCGGTTTTGGGGACGGCGCCTCTTCGGCTTCGCCTTGCTGGCGCCGCTGGTTGTCCCCGAGATCATTCTCGGCCTGTCGCTGCTCTTGTTCTTTGTCGCCTCTCACGAGCTGATCGGCTGGCCGGCGGGCCGTGGTGTGCTGACGATCACAATCGCGCATGCGAGTTTTGGCGCGTCCTTTGTCGCGGTGCTGGTGCGCGCGCAATTGGCCCTTTTCGACCGCTCGCTCGAAGAAGCCGCCCTCGATCTCGGCGCGCGGCCCTGGGCAGTGCTCGCCCGGGTGACATTGCCCGGCATCCGTCCGGCGCTGATCTCGGGGTGGCTGCTGGCGTTCACCTTGTCGCTCGACGATCTGGTCGTCGCCAGTTTTGTGACCGGGCCGTCGGCAACGACCTTGCCGATGGCGGTGTTTTCGAGCGTGCGGCCCGGCGTCAGCCCCGAGGTCAACGCGCTCGCGACGGTGTTTTTGGGCGTCGTCTTTGTAGTGGTGGCAGCGGCTTTCGCGCTGATGGCGCGACAGCAACGCCGATACCCCCGCTCGTTATAGCGAATCCCGCGAGTCCGGATTTGGGCATTCGCGCGAGTGCGTCCCCCGGTCAGCGCTCGTAGGCGTGCACCTCGCGGATCGCGGCGGCAATGCGCTCCGGGCTCGGGATGTAGAGCTTTTCGAGGCTCGGCGCGAACGGCACCGGAGTGTGCGGTGCGGTCACCCGCCTCACCGGCGCTTTCAGCGCGTCAAACGCCTTGTCGGCGACAAGGGCGGCGATATCGGTCGCCATGCTGCAGCGCGGGGTCGCCTCGTCGACGATGACGAGCCGGCCGGTGCGCTCGACACTCTCCAGGATCGTGTCCTCGTCGAGCGGCGAAGTGGTGCGCGGGTCGATCAATTCGCACTCGATCCCCTCACCGGCCAGGCTCTCCGCCGCCTCGTTCGCGTAATGCACCATGCGTGAGAGTGCCACGAGCGTGACATCGTCGCCGTCGCGCATGATGTTGGCCTCGCCGAACGGGATCGTGTAGGGCTCGTCCGGCACCTCGGCGCGCAGATCGTACATCAATTTGTGCTCGCAAAAGACCACCGGGTCGTCGTCGCGGATCGCCTGGATTAAGAGCCCCTTGGCGTCATAAGCGTTCGACGGCACCACGCATTTGAGCCCCGGCACCGAGGTGAAGATATGATAGGGGCTCTGCGAATGCTGGGCGGCGGCACTGCGGCCGGCGCCGATCATCGTGCGGATCACCAGCGGGGTCTTGGCCTTGCCACCGAACATGTAGCGGAACTTGGCGGCCTGATTGAAAATCTGGTCAAAGCAGACGCCGAAGAAATCTGAAAACATCAGCTCGGCGACCGGCCGCAAGCCGGTCACCGCCGCACCCGCCGCCGCTCCCATGATGGCCGACTCGGTGATCGGCGTATCGATAACCCGGCTCTCGCCGAATTCGGCAAACAGGCCCTTGGTTACGCCGAGCACACCGCCATAGGCGTCGCGCTGGCCCTCGGTGCCTGCGCCGCCCGCGACATCCTCGCCGATCACGATGATGCGTGGGTCGCGGCGCATCTCCTGCGCCAAGGCTTCGTTCAGTGCCTGGCGGATCGATTTCTGCGGCATCGCGGCGCTCCTCCTTTGGTTTGAGAGTATTTCTCGGCGGCTGGAGCGTTATTTGTCGCCGGATGATCGTTCGGCCGACAGCTCATCGCGGGATGTTTTAGTCTCAAATCCTTGGATTACTTTGTATCCCATTCTCAGAATGGGAATATTTGACTCATCTTTCACCGAGCCAAAAGCGCCAGCCACTATTCTCCATTTAAACCAAGTGACGTATGCAAGGAAAAGAAATAAAATACCAAACGGGTTGAAAAAGCGTCCCACGTCGAGAGCGTTTCCCCAGAAAGCGTAAAAAGCCAACAATAGCAGTACAAAGGTGGAAATGCATCGGGGGATCATGACATGTCTCCCAGCTGGTCGTCGAAGCTTCTCCGTGTTGGATCTACTTCTTCCCGTCTCTCTCAGCCCGTTTCTCTCAGTAAGAAACATACACATCGGCGAGCAGCGCCGCCTCGTCAGGGGGCGATCCCGCCCGCGCGGCCTCAACGGCGCGGTCGATCAAGGCGACGACCTCCGCCTCGACCGCATCGAGGGCGGCGGCGTCGAGGAGCGCCGCCTCGCCGACCCGGCGGCGGAAGTGCCTGAGGCAATCGCGCTCGTCGCGCAGGCGGCGGACCTCGTCCTTGCCGCGGTAGAGCTGCGCGTCGCCCGAATGGTGACCGTAAAAGCGGCAGGTATCGACCTCGATCGCGCTCGGGCCTCCGCCGGAGCGGGCGCGCGCGACGGCTTCTCCGGCCGCTTCGTGAACGGCGAAGAAATCGTCGCCGTCGACCTTAACCGCCGGCAGCCCGAACCCGCCCGCACGCCCGGCGATGTCGTGGCTTCCGATCGCATAGCCGGCGCCGGTGCCTTCGCCGTATTGGTTGTTTTCAAACACAAAGATCGCCGGCAATTTAAGCACCACCGCGAGGTTCATCGCCTCGAACGTGGTGCCCTGGTTTGAGCCGCCGTCGCCGGTGAACGATACCGCTACACTGTCGCGACCCAAGGTCTTGGCGCTGAGGGCGGCGCCGACCACCAGGGGTGGGCCGCCGCCGACAATCCCGTTGGCGCCGAGCATGCCGCGGTCGAGATCGGCGATGTGCATCGAACCGCCCTTGCCGCCGCACAACCCGCCCTTTTTGGCAAAGAGCTCCTGCATCATCAGCACCGGATCGCAGCCTTTGGCGATCGAGTGGCCATGACCGCGATGGGTGCTGGCAATGTAGTCGTCGTCGCGCAGATGCGAGCAAACACCGACCGCGGACGCCTCTTCGCCGGCATAAAGATGGACAAAGCCGGGGATGGCGCCTTTCGAAAATTCCTCCTGCACCCGCTCTTCAAAGCGCCGGATCGTCGCCATCGCGCGATAGGCATTGAGCAACTCCTCGCGGCTCAGCTGCACGGCACATCCTCCCTATGTTTGTCGATGGCGCGATGTGATCCTGCACCCGGTGCTTCGGCTTCACAATCCCGGAGCCCGAGGGGGGGCGGCAAATTCGCGGCGGCCCGCCACGTTAATATCCGTACCTGGCGCTCTCCGCCGCCGCGTCTGCTTCCTCCAGTTTCCGCAGCCGCCGCTCAAACTCGGTGGCATCGATCGCGCGCAGATAGATCTCGACCGTCTGCGACAGCGCAAGCGCCTGGCCCGCGGTGATCTCGCCCCGTACGGCAGCGGCGATCAGCGCCGCCATTGCCGCTGCGATATCGGCCGGACTGCGGATTTCCGGCAAATCGACCGAAACCGGCTGCTCGCGCCGCGGCGCGACGATGCGGTCGAGGCATAGCCTGAGTGCCGCAGCATCGCCGGCCAATGCCAGCTCGACCGCCTTGCGCGCCAAATCCTCGGCCTCGCCGTCGAGCAATATCGCCGCGGCGCGCGTGCCGCGATTGGTCGAGCCGCGTGGCCTTCCGTTAGGGTTGCCCGATTGCCCTTTGCGGAAGGGTCGCCCGCGCACCCGCCCCGCTGTTGCCGCTGTTTTTTGCAGCGAGAGATCAGTCGTCTCTTTTTCCATCGTCGCTCGGTCCCAACCAAAACCCCGCACAGCGCGGCGCCATTGGGCTTTGCTAACATGAGATTATGGCAATTTTAGTGTTGCAGAAATTGCCACATCAGCATTACCATTCCGAAAGTGCGAGCCGGCGACGCGTCACCAGGCGGCGGCCCAACCGTCGCGGCGCGGGTCGGAGCCGGCGAGCAGCATATGGGTAGCGGCGTCGCGGCGGATGATCTCGACGCTGCACGGGCCTTCGAGATCGCCGACCACGTTCAACGCATGGCCGCGGCCGGCAAGGTCGTCGCGCACGCTTTGCGCATAACGGCGCTCGATGACGAGTTCGCTCGGGCCCAAATGCGGCCAGTTTGCGTATTGCCCCGAGACGTGCGAGGTCCAGCGCGGCATCTCGGCCGCCTGTTGCGGGTCGAGAGCGAAATCGATCATCGCCGACAAGACCTGCAGATTGACCTGGACTTGATTGTCGGCGCCGGGAGTTCCGAAGACGCACCATAAGGCGCCATCCTTCAGCACCAGCGGCGGGTTCATCGTGTGCCGCACGCGCCGGCCCGGTGCTAGCCGGTTCGGGTGGTCCGCTTCCAGATGCCAATAGGCCATGCGGTTGTTGAGGAGAATGCCGGTATCGCCGGCGATAATGCCGGCGCCAAACCCGCTGTTGATGCTCTGGATACCGGAAACCGCGTTGCCCTCGCCATCGGCGGTGCAGAAATAGGTCGTGTCGCCGGCCGCTTCGTCCAGCACCGCGGCGGGAGCGGCGCGGCGCATATCGATCCGGGCGGCGAGCCGGCCGGTGTAGTCGGCCGAGAACAGCCGGTC
>DASXMC010000385.1:0-3671 GCA_036495885.1 Allostellaceae bacterium
AGTGGGTCTATCCGGTACCGCCGCTCGCCGTACCGGCGGAAAATGCCGAGGATACGGACGATCTGCTGCGCTACGGCGGGGTTCGGTTATTTATCGAACGGCTGCGCGCGGCGGAGCCGCATTTTGCACCGGACCGGCGCAATGCAGCGATGATCGCGGCGATTGCCGGCGGCTCGACGGCATCCCGCTGGCGATCGAGTTGGCGGCGGCGCGCGCCACTGTGCTCGGAGTTGAGGAGGTCGCCAGACACCTCGACGATCGCTTCCGGATCTTGACCGGCGGCCGTCGCACCGCCTTGCCGCGGCACCAGACGCTGCGGGCGACGTTCGACTGGAGCTACGAACTGCTGACCGAGCCCGAGCGCGTGATCCTGCGCCGCTTGGCGATCTTCGCCGGCGCGTTCAGCTTGGGGGCGGCCGGCGCGGTTGCAGCAAGCGCCGATCTCGCCGAATCGCAAGTTCTCGACGGCCTTTTCAGCCTAGTTGCCAAGTCGCTCGTCGCGGCGGAGGCCGAAGACGTCCCCAGGCGCTATCGGCTGCTGGACACGACCCGGGCTTACGCACTTGAGAAGCTTTACGAGAGCGGAGAGCGCGAGTGGCTGGCGCGGCGCCATGCCGAGTATTACCGGGCCCTTTTTGAGCGGGCGGAGACAGAGCGGGAGGTGCGGCCGGCTGACTGGCTCGCGGAACACCGGGGCCAGATCGATGACCTGCGGGCGGCACTCCGTTGGGCTTTTTCACCAAGTGGTGACGCCTCGATTGGGGTGCGGCTGGCCGGGACTGCGGTGCCCCTTTGGCTGGATATGTCCTTGTTGACGGAATGCCAGGCCTGGATGGAAGCGGCTCTTGGCGTCATGCATGATGCGCCCCGCGATCCCAGACTTGAGATGATTCTACAAACCGCGCTGGGGTTCTCGCTTATGTACACAAGAGGCGCGGTGCCAGACACAGGTGCGGCCTGGAAAAGAGCGCTCGAACTCGCGGGTCAGCTCGATGACGTCGAGTATTCGCTGAGGATTCTGCGAGGCTTATGGGCCTATTGCATGAACACGCGTGATTATCGGCGGGCATTGGCGCTTGCCGGGCAATTCCGGGATCTCGCAGCGAAGCAGCCGAACCCAGTGGATCAGCCGATCGGCGACCGCATGATCGGTTTCGTATTGCATTTTCAAGGTGAGCAGGCCGGTGCGCGGCAGCACCTAGAACAGATGCTCGCTCACTACAACGTACCTGTCCCGCGTTCGGACACATACCGGTTCCAATTCGATCAACGAATAATGGCGCAGATCACGTTGGCGCGAGTGATCTGGCTGCAGGGCTACACCGACCAGGCTATGCACCTGGCCATAAAGTCGGCCGGGGAGGCTCGAGCGGTCGATCACGCCCTCACCTTGTGCCAAGCGCTCGGGCAGGCTGCCGGTCCGATTGCTTTGGAGATTGGCGAGCTTAGATCCGCGGAACGCTGGGCAGCCGAATTGGTCGAACATTCCGCGCGACATTCGTTAGCAGTATGGCAAGCAAGGGGAACTTGTTGGCGCGGCGCGACGCGGATTAGACTCGGGGACTTCGCGGGGGGTGTACAAGAAATCCGCACCGCCCTCGATTACCTGCGGAATATCAAATCCGGGCTTGGCTACCCTGAATTCCTGGGTCTTCTTGCGGAGGGCATGGGCATGCTGCGGATGAGAGGAGCCATGTCTGTAATCGACGAGGCATTGACCCTCTCCACGAAGAGTAAAGAGCAGTGGTACCTGCCCGAGTTGCTGCGACAGAAAGGTGAACTGCTTCTCTTAGCCAACGGCGCAGATGTCGCCGGAGCGGAGGACCATTCTCGACGATCCCTTGCGCTGGCGCACCAACAAGGAGCTCTGTTCTGGCAACTTCGCGTCGCCACAAGCCTCGCGCGCCTGTTGCGCGACCAGAGTCGTCCCGCCGATGCGACGGCGCTTCTCCAGCCGGTCTACGCTCGGTTCACCGAAGGGTTCGAGACGGCCGAACTCAAAGCCGCGAAGGCTCTTCTCGACAGTCTGCAACAGCTCGGGGTCAGTATGGCAAGAGCGGCGCCGTGCGCCGACCAAGCCTGATAAATCTGATTTTTGCTATTCGGGACAAGGGCATTATCCCGAGTGCCCCTCACCTCATAACAACGCTTATTTTATCCGTGGCTTATGCAAAGGGTCAGCCAATGTCATCTGGACCTTAAATCGGGACCGTTACTCCTCAACCTGGCAAGAGTTTTGATGCATTGTTCGGGCTTTGGGTGATCATCGAGGTTGGTATCGGTAAATTACGCGGCATCGGTCTGCTCGTATCAAATGGCAGCGGGCTGAGGGTAGTACCTGCAGAATCGTGATTCATATTTGGCAAACCGTACTCCCCATGCCGCTGACCGACGATCATCCGGCACTCGGTGCCGAGCCGCTGTCGCACAGGCTGGCGGCCAATCTCGAACCCTCCGCTGCCGCCCTCGCCCGCCTCAATTCGGCCTTGATGTCGCATCCGCTCACCCCGGCCTGGGCCTACCGCGCACGGCTCGACGCGGTGCGCCGCCAGGCGGCGTCGACGGCAAGGCGATCGACCCCTGGCACCTCGCCGCTTTGATCGAAGGGAAGGGACGCGCGCCGTCAGGCGTGGGAGTATGAGGGTATGCTTGACGCCTCGTGGTTCGATCTCCTTTGGCTGCTGCTGGCAGTGATCGCTGCGGGGGTCGTTACCGGCCTTCTCGCAGGCATGTTCGGGATCGGCGGTGGCGCGGTCATCGTGCCGGTGCTGTTCGAGATCTTCCGGTTGTTCGGTGTGCCCGATGCAGTGCGGATGCAGCTGTGCATTGGCACATCGCTGGCGATCATCCTGCCGACCGCTTGGCGCTCGTACCGGGCGCATTATGCGCGCGGCATGGTGATCCCGGAAGTGCTGCGGATTTGGACCGTGCCGGTGATTGTCGGGGTCATGCTCGGCGCGGTTATCGCAGCCTTTGCGCCCTCGGCCATCTTCAAGGTCGCGTTCGTTCTGATCGCCGCACTGATCATCACCAAGATGCTGTTTGCCAGCGATCGTTGGCAAATCGCCGACGGCTTGCCGGGGCGCCCGGCGATGATCGGTTATGGTCTTGCGATCGGCCTCGGATCGTCCCTGATGGGGATCAGCGGCGGCTCGCTCGCGACGATGGTGCTGACGCTCTACGGCAAACCGATCCACAACGCTGTCGCGACCTCGGCCGGCATCGGCGTGCCGATTTCGATCGCGGGCGCGCTCGGCTACGTTGCAGCCGGCCTGCCGCACCAGACCCAATTGCCGCCACTCTCGTTCGGTTTCGTGTCGCTGATCGGCGTCGCAGCGATCGCGCCAATCTCGAGCTCGGTCGCGCCGCTCGGCGCGCGGCTCGCGCATGCACTGCCCAAGCGTTGGCTCGAAATCGCCTTCGGCTCGTTCCTGCTGCTCGCCGCAGGGCGCTTTGTCGTGAGCCTTATCTGAACATCCGTCCTTCAGGCGGGAGCCGGCCGCACGAGCAGGTTCTTCCAGCCTAAGCTCAGCACCTCTCGCTTCTGATTTTCGCGGTGGTCAGGGTCGCGCTACTGGCGGGGGCCGCGGGCGGCGGCGGAGAGCGATTGCGCACCGGGGATCGTTTATCGGCTCGGGACCGAGTTCGACAAATCGTTTGATGAGTCGGCC
>DASXMC010000386.1:0-3226 GCA_036495885.1 Allostellaceae bacterium
GAGAATGTCGGCGACGGTCTGCAGACGTTCGATCGAGCGGTCGCGCAACACGATATTGCCCGACGGATCGACAGTTTGCTCGCTGTCGGAGCGCACGCTGAGCACCACCTCGTCCTCTTCCGGCACAGCAAAGGCGCCCACGACCGAGGGCCGCAGCCCGTCGACGAAATCGTCGATCGCCCCCTTGCTGGACCCGAACAGTACGACCGCACCGTAGCGAAATAGAATGGCAATCCCGCCGCCCGGGAGGTTCAGGGTCAGGGGCACCGTCCCGAGCGAGCCGCCGCGCTCGAGCCGGGTGTCGATCCGCTCGCCGAGCAGCAGCGCCCGCGCCGTCACGGTTTCAGGGACGCTCTCCGGCACGCTCTCCGATCCTGGTAATCTCCCAGGCAACGTTGCCGCCACGCCTTTGCGCCCTGCAATCGAGCGTAAATCGAAAGCAATTATTGCGGTTATTCTACGCAGCGCGACAGTTTGCGGATGCGGTGATTTTCGGTGTCGCCGATGTAGATGGCGCCATCCGGGCCGACGACAGCGCCGTGCGGCCGGCCGAGCCCGGCAGCAACGGCTGCGCCGCCGTCCCCTGTGGCGCTCTTGCGCCCGCCGGCGATCGTCTCGACGATGCCGTTTGCGGCATAAATCCGCCGGATCGCGTGGCTTTCGGTATCGACGATCAGAATGTCGCCGCCGGGATCGAGCGCGAACTCCTTGGGGGCGTCAAAGACGGCGAGGCGCGCCGGGCCGCCATCCCCGCCATAGCCGCGCGCGCCGGTGCCGGCGACGGTTTGGATGATGCCGGTTTTGGGATCGACCGCTCGCAAGGTGCTGCCCTGGCGTTCGAGGATATAGATCGTCCCATCGTCGGCGATCTTGACGGCACGCGCGCCAAAGATGCCCGCCGCGGCGGCCGGTCCGCCATCGCCGGTGTGAGCCGCCTCGCCGGTTCCGGCAAAGGTCGCGATCGTGCCGGCGCCGAGATCGACGACGCGTACGCGATGATCGGCGACATCGGCAATAAACAGACGCCGCTGGGCCGGATCGAGCCCGAGACCGTTCGGCTCGACCATTACGGCCCGCGCCGCTGAGCCGCCGTCGCCCGAAGAGCCTGGCGCACCGGTGCCGGCAAAGGTCGTGATCACCCCGGAGCCGCCGTCAATCCGGCGCACACAATGGTTGTGGCGGTCGGCGACATAGACATTGCCGTCGCGGTCGACTGCGATGCCGTAAGGTTCGTTCAACGAGGCCGCGACCGCCGGGCCGCCATCGCCCGCATATGCGGCGGTGCCATTGCCCGCGATCGTCGTGATGATGCCGGTGCGCCTGTCGACCCGGCGGATGCGATGGTTAAAGGTGTCGGAAAAATAAAGATTGCCGGCCGGATCGAAGCCGACGTCGAACGGGCCATTGAGCCGAGCTGCAGCCGCCGGCCCGCCATCGCCGGCAAAGCCGGGTTCGCCGGTGCCGACCGCGGTGGTAATGATCCAGGATTGATCCGCCATGACCGATATTCTTTCCTGCCTTCCCCCCTCGTCGCTTAGCCCCGGACGACGCGCGACCATAGCAGCCGGGCGTCGCGGTCGGGGTCGTGCGCGACGCGGCAGGCATCGTCAAGGATCATCGTCGCGCGGTCGCCGTTGGTGTAGGCGGGCCACGACGGCAGCGTCGGAGTGTCGGGACAACCATTGCGGGCAAAGGCGATCCAGCAGGCGGACATCCGGGCCGCCAATTCGCGGGCTCCCGGCGCTCCCACGGTGGTGTCGGCGACATCGGTGTTGTCGAACACAAACGGCAGGTCCATGGCGTGGTGGGCCTTCAGCCGCCCGCCATGCGCTGGGCTCCGCCAGTCGAGCGAGTACATGTAAAGCGGGGCACGATGCGATCGAGCCGCATGGCGCTCGGCCAGCAGCACGGTGCGGCTCCAGAAATTCGAGCCGGTCAATGCTGCGATCAGCCGATCGGCCGGGTTCGCCTGCGGCAGCTTGGCTTTGTAGAAGGCGAGGAGCGCCTCGGTCTCGGCGCCGGCCACCGCGGCCACCCTTCGTCGCAGCTCCACCTCGCTCAAGGTGCCGTTCCAGACCTCTTCGTCGTCGGCGAGGAAAAATGCGCTCTCCTCGCGGGTGCCGCCGATCATCAGCGGGATATGGTCGGATACGGTCGGGGCTTCGGGCTCGGCCGGTTGTTGCGGCAGGTCGGCGCCGTCGACGACCGGACCGAAATCGTAGCGGTCGAGCAGAGGCCAGCGCGAGCGGCCGACCGCGCGCGAAGCTGGCGCGATCGCCGCCAACAGCTGGTGTACCGGAAGGGTCTGCAACTGCTCGCATTCGTCGGCGCGCAGGCCAAGGTACTTGAGAACCGCTTCGGCGAGCGCATTCGCCCGCTCGCGCGTCGAGACGCGAATTGCCGCCCCGCTCTGGACGATCGCACGGTGGAACAGCCCTTGCGCCGTTGGCATCGCCAGCAGCACGCTGACCTTGCCGCCGCCGCCCGATTCACCAAAGACCGTCACATTGCCGGGGTCGCCGCCAAAGGCGGCAATATTGTCCCGGACCCACGAAAGTGCCGCGATGATATCGAGCATGCCGGCATTGCCGGCATGCATCCATCTGGCGCCGCTGATGTCGTCGAGATGCAAAAAGCCCAATATGCTCAGGCGATGGTTGACGCTGACCACGACGACGTCGCCATGCCGCGCGAGGTTGGCACCGTCGGTCACCGCCCGGTTGGCCGAGCCATAGGCGAACGCACCGCCGTGCAGCCACACCATGACTGGCCGCTTGCCATTTTGCCCGAGACCCGGCGTCCACAGGTTGAGGGAGAGGCAATCCTCGGTCTCTGGCGTCGTATCGGGCGGGCCCAGCAGGGTTTCGAGCACCGCACGCCGCTGCGGCCGGTTGGGCAATTGCCACGACCGCCCGCCATAGGCGAGAGCCTCGCGCACTCCGCTCCACGAGGCGGGCGGATGCGGCGGCATGAAGCGGTGGGCGCCTTCGGTCGAGGCGCCGTAGGGCACGCCTTTGAACGAGTGCACGCCGCCCGCGAGCGCGCCGCGCAATTTGCCCGACGCGGTCTCGACCACCGGACCCAAAACCGCATCCGCGGCGGCGGTGTCGTTGGCCATGCTTTGTCCTCCCCGCGATCCGAGTTGCCGTCGGCCTGAGATTAGCGTGAAAAGAGCCAGCCCAGAAGCGCTGCGGCCGGGACTAATGCGTATCGCTGCTACTTTCGC
>DASXMC010000387.1:0-8012 GCA_036495885.1 Allostellaceae bacterium
GGCAACAGGCCTCTTCAAGCGTCATGTCGAAGAACAAACGCAACTCGTCGCCACGGCCCTCGCCGCCTGATTGAGGGAGCGCTGCGCTGTGGCGATCGAGATCAAGGTGCCGAGCCTCGGTGAATCGGTCACCGATGCGACGGTGGCGAGATGGCTGAAGCGGCAAGGGGAAGCCGTCGCTCGCGACGAACCCGTAGTCGAGCTCGAAACCGACAAGGTCAACGTAGAAGTGCCTGCACCGGAGGCTGGCACGCTCGCCGAGATCGTCGCCCCGGAAGGCACCACCCTTCCGGTCGGCGCGGTGCTCGGTACAATCGCGGATATGGCGGCGGTGCCTGCGGCCCATCCGACCCCGCTCGAAGCCACCTTGCCGCTGCCTGAGGAGCCGGCGACAGCCGGTCCGGAGACGACCGAGGTCGCCCCTCACCCTCCCGCTGCGCGGGTCCCTCCCTCTCCCCGCGAGCGGGGAGAGGATCGGGGTGAGGGGCAGGGGGCGCTGGAACGCGCCGGACCGGCGGTGCGCAAACTCGTCGCGGAGAGTGGGCTCGACGTTGCGGCGATCGCGCCGACCGGGTCCGGCAATCGGCTCAGCAAAGCCGATGTCCTGGCAGCAATGGCGCGCGCAGCGCCGCGGCCGTCGGCCGGGGTAGCGACGCCGCCGGCGGTTCAGCCCTTACCGGAGCCGATGCCGGCAGCGCGCAGCCGCGAGCGCGAGGTTCGCGTACGGATGACGCGGCTGCGCCGGCGCATCGCCGAACGGCTCAAGGCAGCGCAAAACGCCGCCGCGATGCTGACCACATTCAACGAAATCGACATGAGCCGGACGATCGCATTGCGCGAAGAATGGCGCGACGCGTTCGAGAAAAAGCACGGCGTGCGGCTCGGCTTCATGTCGTTTTTTGTCAAAGCGGCGATCGTCTCGCTGAGGGAAATCCCGGGTGTCAATGCCGAAATCGACGGCGAGGACATCGTTTACAAAAACCACTACGACATTGGCGTCGCGGTCGGTACCGAGCAGGGGCTCGTGGTGCCGGTGCTGCGCGATGCCGACGCCAAGAGCTTTGCCGAGATCGAGAAGGAGATTGCAGCCATCGGCCGAAAGGCGCGCGACGGCAAATTGTCGGTGGATGACTTGTCGGGCGGCACCTTCACGATCTCGAATGGCGGCATTTATGGCTCGCTGTTGTCCACGCCGATCCTGAACCCGCCGCAATCCGGCATTCTCGGCATGCACAAGATCGAACGTCGCCCGATAGTGGTGGCGGGGCCGAACGCAAATGAGGAGACGATCGCGATCCGGCCGATGATGTATGTGGCGTTGTCCTATGACCACCGGATCGTCGACGGGCGCGAGGCCGTGGGTTTTCTCATCCGGGTCAAGGAATTGGTCGAAGACCCTCAGCGGCTGCTGTTCGATCTCTGACGCGGAACTAGTTTTGAGCGGCGCGCGCCTTGCCGGGATCGGCGGCGATGCGGGCGATCAGCGGCAGGATCTTGGCACGGACATCGGCTTCGCTGAGCGGCCCGACCTGGCGGTAGCGGATATGCCCGGTGTTGTCCACGACATAGGTTTCGGGGACGCCGTAAACCCCGAAATTAATCGCGGTCGTGCCGTCGCGATCGACGCCGATCAGCCGGAAGGGGTTGCCGAGGTCGTCGAGAAACCGGCGTGCGTCGCCGGGGCTGTCCTTGTACGCGATGCCGTCGAGAGCGACGCCGGGCTCGCGGGCTAACGTCATCAGGGCTGACTGTTCCTCGCGACAGGGCGCGCACCATGATGCAAAGAAATTGACCAGGGTGACGCCGCCGCCGAGATCCCGGCGCGCCAGCCCCTTCTGGGGATCATAGAGGCCGGGGAGGTCGAATTTCGGTGCCGGCCGGTTGATCAGCGCCGAGGGCAAAAGGCTCGGGTCATGATTGAGGCCCATCGCAAACGCGACGACGAGCACCGCAAAAAGTCCCGCCGGCAGCAGAAATAGAAGCTTGCGCGCCATCCCGCCGGATCGCTTTTCAGCCTGCACCGTCATTCTCGCGAAAGCGAATCCAGGACAGGCGGCGCCGAGTTGCCTGCTGTTCGAGCCAGGGGCAAGCTCTGAACCCCGCTCGCGCGGGGGCGACCGATGATTGGGGTGCGCGGTGTCATGTCAACGGCCCGTCTCTGTGTGCAGCGGTGCTGCGGCGGCTTCGCTCGCGGCTCCCTCCTGCCAATGCCCGCTCTTCTTCAGCGCATCGACGACCTCACGCGGCATATAGCGCTCGTCATGCTTGGCAAGGATCGTAGAGGCGTCGAACCGACCCCCCGGCTCCAGCCTGCCCTCGGCGACGACACCCTGTCGTTCGCGGAACAGATCCGGGAGCATGCCGTGATAGACCACCGCGACATCGGTCTTGCCGTCGGTGATGCGAAAGGCGACACGGTCGCCGGCGCCGCGCCTGACGCTGCCATCCTCGACCAGACCACCGATCCGAACTCGGTGCTCGGCCGAGACCGCCTGGGCTTTGAGGTCGCTCGGGCTATAAAAAAAGACGAGATTGCTACTGAACGCGCTCAGCACCAAGGCGGTGGCCCCGCCGAGCGCCGCCATGCCGAGCGCCAACATACCCAGGCGTTGCTGTTTGCGGGTCATCGCCGCTCCTCCCGGCTCTGCAGCCGGTCGAGACTGCGCTCGCTGTTGCGGTAACGCAGCCAAAAATAACCCGACAGCCCGCCGAGCACCGCCGTCGCCAGACCGTAGGCCGGCCACACATAGACCGCATAGCCGCCCATCGCCAGATAAGCAATGACCGCGCTCACCACACCACCATGCGCTCAGAGCCAGACAGATAATTTACTTGATCGTCCTGGGCAAGACGGCGCTGTTGTGCCTGAGGCACTTGGATCATCTGAATGCATCCAGGCACCCGTCACGCAGCTACGCCGGCTGAGCCGGCTCTGCCCTTTCCCGCTGACTTCGCGCTGGGGCGGGCACAACCATGCGGTTCAACCGCAACGCCCGAATTTTGCGCTCGTTGAGTTCGGTGCGCATGCGCACCAGCAACAGCGCGGCAAAGAGCAGCGTAAAGCCCAATGCCATCACCAGCAGCGGCAGCAGCATCGACAGCGCAATCGTCGGCTTGCCAAACCGCAGGACACTAGCGGGCTGATGCAAGGTGTTCCACCAATCGACCGAAAATTTGATGATCGGCAGGTTGACGACGCCGACAAGAGCCAGGATCGAGCCGGCGCGGCCGCCGCGCCCCGGATCGTCGAAGCCGTTCACCAGCGCGATGTAGCCGAGATAGAGAAAGAACAACACCAGCACCGAGGTCAGCCGCGCATCCCACACCCACCAAGTGCCCCACATCGGCCGGCCCCACAGCGAACCGGTCGTCAAACAGACAAACGTGAAAGCTGCGCCGATCGGGGCTGCCGAGCGTGCCGCGATCTCGGCCAGCGGGTGACGCCACACCAGCGCAATGCCGCTCGCCACCGCCACAAACAAATAGACGTTGAGCGCCATCCACGCGGCCGGAACGTGGATGTACATGATGCGCACGGCTTCGCCCTGCTGGTAATCGGGCGGGGCGACGATCAAGCCGAGATAGAGGCCCGCGGCGATCGTGGCGAGGCTCGCCCCCGCACACCACGGCAGAAGGGCAGCGCTGAGCCGCATAAAGCGGGCAGGGTTGGCAAAGCGGCTCAACATTTGGCCCGACATTTAGCCATCGTGCTGCTTACTGCGCAACATCAACCATCCACCGGCGCGACAGCCCCGTAGTGGGCCGAGCATTCTCTCAATTCATTCAAGTGCTTGCCGCAATGCCGCCGCCGCCGCCCACGGACACAGCGGCAGTGCCGCCAGGGTCAGTGCGCCAAGCAGCAACAACTCAGCCCGCGGTCCGGTTCCGAGCGCGCTCGCCTCAACGGCTCCGGCGCCGAACACCAGCGGCGGCACGTAGAGCGGCAGAACCAACAAGGACAGCAGCACGCCTTGCCGCCGCGCGCCAAGCGTCAACGCCGCCGCCACTCCGCCGATCAGGCTCAGCGCCGGCGTGCCGACCAACAGGCTGACGATCAAGGTGCCGATCGCACGCGGCTCGAGATCGACCACGAACGCGAGCGCCGGACTGACGAGGGCCAACGGCACCCCGGTCGAAATCCAATGAGCGGCGCATTTGGCGAGTGCGGCAAGCTCGAGCGGCAGCGGCGACAAAGCGATAAGGTCGAGACCGCCGTCTTCGTAATCGGGCAGAAACAACCGGTCGAGAGACAAGAGTGCGGCCAAGAGGGCAGAGACCCACAGGACGCCGGGCGCCAATCTGGCCAAAACTTCGGGTTCGGGACCGACCCCAAACGGAAACAGCACTACGCTCAGCACAAAAAACGCGAGCACCAACCCGGTGTCGCCGCCGTGCCGGAGCGCCAAGCGCAGATCCCGGCAAAACAGGCCGACAAAAGCCGCCGCCATCATTCTCCAAAAACAGGATCAAGCTCGACGCGGGGGACATATCCGTCGAGGTTCAGCACGGCGGCTGCGGCGAGCGCCATCGCAGTATGAGTGGCGATGATCGTCATCCCGCCGGCGGCGCGGTGTGCCTCGATCGCAGCTTCGAGCCGGGCTTGGCTGGCGTCGTCAAGAGCTGTCGTGGGTTCGTCGAGCAGCCACAGCGGTGCCGGTGCAGCCAGCAATCGGGCGAGCGCCAGCCGCCGCCGCTGGCCAGCGGACAGCCAGCGGCAGGGCCAATCGGCGATGGGATCGAGGGCAAAGGCGGCGAGCGCCTGGTCGAGCGCGGGGGCCGCCTGCAACAGGCGCCGCCCGCGCAGTGCTGCCCAGAAGGAAAGCATCTCGCGCGCAGTCATCGCCGCTTTCAACGCGTCCTGATGGCCGATGTAATGCAGCCGCGAATGGTGTGCCGTGGGATCGGCGCCGATCTTCGTCTCTGCCCACAGCACCCGCCCCTCCGCGGGCCTCAACAAGCCGGCCATGAGCCGCAACAGGCTCGATTTGCCGCTGCCGTTGGCGCCGGTCAGAAAGAGCGCGCCGCCAGGTGCCACGCGAAACGAAAGGCCGGCGAAGATGATGCGTTCGCCGCGGCGGCAGGCGAGATCCTCGCCGACCAGATCGGGGGGCGCTGCCGCCCCGGCCGAGGGCGCCGCGGGGTCAGAGAGACCGGTCAGGCGCCGTCACACAAAAAGGCGGCTCCGGAGGGGGAATCCGGAGCCGCTTGGCCGTCGGCCGTTGCTGCCGGCCGAGTTCGAGGTTTGGGGGACAAACCTGTAAGGGTGAACCTTACGGCAATCATAAAAGGCGGCGATTGGGACCGTGGTTTGAAGGAAGTATGACCTTTTGGTGGAATTCTCGAATCATATTGTTAATCGACCGGCCGGCGATCGTCGATCAGCTTTCCGTCCTCGGGCAGGCTGCCGATTGCGACCCGCTCGACAACGCCGCGCAGACGCGTCTGCGCCTGAAGCGTGGCAGCGATAGCAGCCGTGTCGTCGATCGGATCGCTACTCTCGACCAGCAACGTCATCGCATCGGCGCCCTCGATCCGGTTGACGACCAGGCGCGCCCGGGTGATCGCCGGATGGCGGCGCACGATTTCGGCGATATGTTCGGGATGAACAAATATCCCACGGATCTTGGTGATCTGATCGGCGCGGCCAAGCCATCCCTTGATGCGCAGATTGGTGCGGACACTCGGCGCCGGGTCCGGCAGCAGCGCCGAGAGGTCGCCGGTCGCAAACCGGATCAGCGGGTATTCCGGGGTCATGGTCGTGACCACGACCTCGCCAATTTCGCCGCGCCGCACAGGCTCGCCCGATCCCGGCCCGACGATCTCGACGATGATGTCTTCATCGAGAACCATCCCTTCTTCCAGCTCGCCCTCAGCCCCAATCGTCTCGTAAGCAATAATCCCGATATCGGCGGTCCCATAACATTGCAGCACGCTGATGCCGCGATCGCAAAACTGACGGCGCAGTGCCGCCGGCAACGCCTCCGCCCCGACCAGCGCTTTCCTCAGCGACGAAATATCGAACCCGTCGCTCGCCGCCCGATCGAGCAGGATCTTCAAAAACGACGGCGTGCCGATATAGCCGTCCGGTCTGAGGTCGGCTATGGCCCGCAGCTGTTGCTCGGTGTTGCCGGTGCCGGCGGGGACAACCGGGCAGCCGAGAGTTTCGGCGGCACTTTCGACCATCGCCCCGGCCGGGGTCAGGTGGTAGGAGAAGCTGTTGTGGAGGAGATCGCCGGCGCGGAACCCGGCCGCGAACAGCGCGCGGGCAAACCGCCCGTAATCCGGCCGCCGTCCCTCCGGCTCATAGATCGGGCCGGGCGAGACAAAGACCCGGCGCAACGCCGCAACCGGGACCGCCGCAAAGCCGCCAAACGGAGGCTCGCGACGTTGCAATTCGATGAGTTCGGATTTCCGGGTCAGCGGCATGCGCGCGAGTGCTGTGCGATCGGCCACATCGGAGGGCCGGATGGCGGCAAACAACCGGCGATAGGCCGGGCACCGCTCTTTGGCTGCGGCAATCACCGCGGGCAGTGCGGCCATCAGCGCGGCCTCGCGCTCGGCGGGATCGCGAGCCTCGCGTTCGTCATAAAGAGCAGGTTGCACGACCGCCTCCCTTCGGCAATGCGGGCTGCCGCCGGCGATGGCCCGCCGCAACGACGCCTTTAGTGCGCTCGACGCCGAAGCGCGTCAACCAGCCCGCCGGAAATTGTCTCGGCGAGCCCATGCGCCTGATGAACAGCCCCCCGCAAATTAGCTGCCGGTTGTGGCCGGCGCCGTTTTGGTTAATGAGCCTTGTGGTCGAACGAAAACGTCAGATAAACTCGCATGGGTTGGGCTAGTTCGGCGGCGTCCTCTCCAAAGCCGGGGAATGCGCGGTTGAGGACTTCGGGCGGCAATAAATGCTGCGTTTATGTGTAGCAAATAGTTTCGTGCAGTGTTGCGCGCTGGTTTTGCTGGTGGCGCTGCTCGTGCCCAGGCCGGCCGCAGCCCAGGCCATATCAGCGCAAGAGCGGTCCCGGCTCGAAGCGCAACAGGCGGCCCTCTTTCAACAGATGCTGCGCAACCCCGCCAATCTCGACGTCACCTTTGCCTACGCGGATGTTGCCGCACGCTTGGGCAATTACGAAGAGGCGGTCTCGGCACTCGACCGCATGCTGCTGTTCAATCCCAATCTGCCGCGGGTCGAGCTCGAGATCGGAGCTCTTTATTTCCGGATGGGGTCGTACGACCTGGCCCGCGATTATTTTGCACGGGCGGCCGCGTCCAATCCCCCGCCCGAGGTCCGCGCCCGTATCGAGGAGTATCAGGCGCAAATCGAAAGAGCGGCTTCGCGCAATCACCTTTCCGGTTATGTTTTTTTCGGTGGTCAATACCAGAGCGACGCCAACGTGGCACCCGGCTCGCCCCTGATCGTGTCGCCGATTGGCCCGGTCTTGCTTAACAGCCGGTTTGTCAAGCAGCCGTCGGGCAGCATATTCGGCAGCGGATCGCTGTTATACAGCTATGATCTCGAAGACCAGCGCCGCGACACGATCGACGTCACTGCAGTCGGCTATATTAACCATTATTTCAACTCGAACGTCAGCCGGCTCGATCTCGGCCTCCTGGAACTGACGGGCGGACCGCGCTTCAACTTCCCGAATGGCGGGCTGCTCGGCGACATCGCGGCCTCGGTCAAGCCTTATCTGATCGGCGATGAGGTCGGATTGGGAGAGGCGCAATATTTTGCCGCTATCGGCACGGGGCTCGAATACGACGAGACCGTATGGAACGATATGTTGCTCAAAACGGTCTTTGAGTTTCGCCACAAGAACTTCAACAACACGCCCGAGAGACCATTGTCGACGGGGCTCAACGGCAGCGACAAGCTTGTATCGGTTTCGGCGATCAAGCCGATTGCGGAGAACGCCCAGATCAATTTGGAATTCGACTACCTCGATCAGACAACGGCATTCGACTATTACACCAATTCGACCTATGCCGTAATCGGCGGCTATCACTTCAGCTACCCG
>DASXMC010000388.1:0-8175 GCA_036495885.1 Allostellaceae bacterium
ACAACGGCTACAGGCCAGGCCGCGCGGTCGAACAGGCTGAGCAGACCGTCCGAAATGAACCGTGTCCGCGCGGCGTAGACATGGCGGTCGCCATATGCGGCCTGGCCATGGGTGAAGAAGCGTTGAGGCACCATCAGGTGGAGTTCGTCTCGCGCACGCGTCATCGCGACATAAAGCAGACGCCGCTCCTCGTCGATTTCGGCAGAGGAGCCTGTGCCGAGATCGGAGGGAATGCATCCGTCGACGGCGTTCAGCACGAAGACCGACCTCCATTCCTGACCTTTGGCGGAATGGATGGTGGAGAGGATCAGATAATCCTCGTCCAAGAGCGGAACGCCGGCCTGGTCGCTGGTCGCCTCGGGCGGATCGAGCGTCAGCTCGGTCAGGAAGTGCTCCCGTGAGCGATAGCCGGCGGCGATCTGCTCGAGCTGGATCAGATCCGCCCGCCGCACAACGGCATCGTCATGGATGCGGTCGAGATGGGGCTCATACCACAGGCGGGCCCGCTCCAGCTCGGCCGGCCACCCGGCGCGGCCGGCATTGAGATCGGCGACCATCGCCAGAAAGCTCTTCCAGTGGTCGCCGGCGCGGGGCGGTGGCGGCGCGTCGGCGAGCGCGCCACGCGGATCCGCTGCCCCCACGGTGTAATCGAGCACGCGCTGCGCCGAGCCTGGGCCGACGCCGGGCATCAGCTGCAGCAGCCGGAACCCAGAGACGCGATCCCGGGGATTCTCGACGAAGCGCAGCACCGCCAGCAGATCCTTGACGTGGGCAGCTTCGAGGAACTTGAGCCCACCGAACTTGACGAAGGGGATGTTGCGTCGCGTCAGTTCGACCTCGAGCGGTCCGCTATGATGCGACGCGCGGAACAGAATGGACTGCTGCTTAAGCAGCATGCCGGTTTCGCGGTTCTCAAGGACCCGCTCCACGATATACCGCGCCTGGTCCGCTTCATCGCGAACCGCGACGAGGCGCGGCGGCTCGCCCGCGCGGCGGTCGGTCCAGAGATTTTTTGTGAAGCGCTCGCTCGCAAGCTCGATCACGGCGTTGGCCGCGTCGAGGATCGGCTGCGTCGAGCGGTAGTTCCGGTCGAGCGTAATGACCTCTGCGGGCGGACTGAACTGTCCGGGGAAGTCGAGGATGTTGCGCACGGTCGCGGCACGAAACGAGTAGATCGCCTGTGCGTCGTCGCCGACCACCGTCAGCCCGCAGCCGTCGGGCTTTAGCGCCAGCAGGATCGAGGCCTGGAGGCGGTTCGTATCCTGATATTCGTCGACGAGGACATGATCAAAGCGGCCGCCGATCTCGGCGGCGAGACCCGGATCGCTCATTATTTGCGCCCAGTAGAGTAACAGGTCATCGTAATCGAGAATGGACTGCTGCTGTTTCGCTTCAACATAGTCGGCGAACAGCTCCTTCAGCGCCTCCCCCCAGTTGGCACACCACGGGAACGACGTCCGAAGCACCTCCTCGATCGGCGCTTCGGCGTTCACACACCGCGAATAGATGGCGAGGCAGGTGCCCTTGCCGGGAAATCGGGCTTCCGTCTTCGAAAACCCAAGCTGGTGCCGCGTGAGGTTCAACAGATCGGCCTAGTCTTCGCGGTCATGGATCGTGAAGGCCGGACCGAGGCCAATCTGATCGGCGCACTCGCGCAACAGTCGGGCGCCGATCGCATGGAAGGTGCCGGCCCATGCCAGCGAATCGGTCATGTCGACGCCGCCCCGCCGGGTCACTGTCCGGGCAATCCGCTCGACGCGCCGCGTCATCTCGGCGGCGGCTCGTCGCGAGAAGGTCATCAGCAGAAGCCGCCGCGGATCCACCCCGTTTATGATTAGATGCGCGGCTCGATGCGCCAGTGTGCTGGTCTTCCCCGAGCCTGCGCCGGCAATCACGAGGAGCGGGCCGCCTGGCGTGGCGCCTGGCTTCCCGACCCCGTGCTCGACGGCCCGTCGCTGTTCCGGATTTAGCCTTTCAAGATAGGCAAAGGACATGGGTCGCGATCACCGCAGCAGAAACGACCCAGTGAACCATGATTCTGGTTTTGTTCGCAACCGCCCGCTCAAGGCCGTCAACCGTTCAGCAGTTGAATGGAGAGCCTCACTATGACCGCTCGCTGCGTTCGAGACGGCCGGTTCTGCCCCTAAAGAGGCCTTGACGGCGAGAGCCCCGGGATCGCGGTGCTGGGGCGGGGCTCTTATGGATCAACCGCGAATTGCCCATCCGCAGTCCACATCGGAAAATTGTTCCTCGCCGCATAGTTCAAGAGGGCGGTTTGATCCAATGGGGTGAGCTGATGGCCAGGGCTGATGACCTTATAATGCTGACCGGCCACCACAAACTCCAGCTTGTGCGCATCTGGGCCATACAGAATGGAACGGGCAATGTCATTTTCCCGAAGCCCGGCGGGGCCGCCAAAGACCAGCGTGAAAATTCCCCGATCGTGGGAAAACACTTCCGAATTCCAGGCAACCATCCACAGGGCAAACATCACGACAAAGATTTGAAACCAACTGATTTTGCGCCGTCGAGGCTGTGCTACCGAGGTGGGTCGATCCGGGATCTCGATGATCCGATAGGGTTCATTCGCGAGGTACGAGCCGTCGAGTGGCATGGACATCCTCCATCACTGCGAAAAGGTCCTTGGTGGCGCCACGGTCGCCCGTGGGAAGAAGCGCGTCCGACAACCGGTCTGGCCGAACTCGTTCCTGCTCCTCGTCGATCCGCTATGTCCTAGTTTACATCTGATAGCCGCTCAGAAACAGCACCCGCGGAACGGGAAGGCCCCGGTCTGCCCCACCTGATTGCCCCATTGTGGTCGGGAAGGCCCACTTTGCGGTCGTCTCCAAACGGATGACTAGTTGCGGCGCTACCTCGCCGCCGAAAGCCCTATTGGCTAACGGCCGCTGACCGCCGCTTTTCGGCCGTTCAACCTTTGCCACGGAACCGCTCTTGATGCCCCGAAGCGGCCTCGTGCGGCAGGCACTTGCATCGACCGATCGGTTTGGCAACTCTCGCCAACGGGAGCGCTCACCATAGGCCGGCGGAGGCTGCACCATGAGGTTGGCGAGCAAGGTCGCTTTGATCACGGGCGGCTACGGGGGTATGGGCCGCGCGTCCGCCCGGCTGTTCGCCCGAGAGGGCGCAACCGTCTTTGTCGCCGGCCGAAACCACGAGCGCGGGAACGGCTTGGTTGCGGAGATCAATGATGCCGGGGGCAAGGCGCACTTCGTTGAACTTGATGTGGTCAATCAGGAGCAGTGGGATGCCGCCATTGCCCGGGTCAAGGATCAAGCCGGCGCGCTGCACGTCCTGATGAACATCGTCGGCAGCAACGCCCTGGTCAGATTCCCCGAAATCGACATCGAGCAGTGGAACAAGCTTTTCGAGATCAACGTCACCGGCACCCTGCGCGGCATCCAAACCTGCGCTCCGCTGATTAAGGATTCCGGTGGCGGCTCAATCGTCAACATCGGCTCGGTCGCCGGCATCACCGGGACTTTTGGTACCGCCTACTCCGCCTCCAAGTGGGCCCTAGAGGGATTGTCGCGGTCCGCCGCCTATGTTTACGCCGATTGGGGCATCCGCTCGAACGTCATCCAGCCCGGCTGGATTGAAACCGACCTGACCGCGTCAATGCAGAAAAACCGGCTTGTGAAAAAGATGCAGTCGAGCGTGATGAAAAACACCGTCCTCCTGCGCCGGAGCGGCAAGGCAGAGGAAATCGCCTATACGGCCCTGTTCCTTGCCAGCGATGAGTCTTCTTACATCACCGGTACTGACATCGTGGTTGACGGCGGATGGTTCTCTGCGGCGCCCTATCTTACCAACGAACGATCCCACCACATGCTTCAGCTCTTGAATGCCAAAGATAAGGTGGAGAACGTGCTGGAGGAGTTCCTCAAGTATTTCCGTTAGCACTGCATTGCGCGCAAAAACGCGCCAGTCGTAAAGTCTCTGTCAAGTAGGCGCTTGCCGCTGGGTCACCACTCGTCAGCCAGATCGCCGGGCCGCGATAGCACTACGGAGTCCTACGTTGCGGTTGATCGACTATTTCGACGCAAGTGCACAGCGCTACCCGTCCAAGACAGCCTTCATTCAGCCTGACGGAGCTCGCCTGACATATGTGGAGGTGTAGCAGCAGTCTCGTAGGATTGCATCCGCTCTGCACGCCTCTGCCTTGCTAGGGACAGGAAAAGTCGCCGTCTACAGCCCGAACGATGCGCAGGCCTTCATTGCAATGCTGGCAATTTTTCGCGCGGGCCGGATCTGGGTACCGCTCAACGCGCGCAACACGGTCGACGATAATGCCGCCTTCTTAAATTACACCGATGTCGAATGTTTGTTTTACCACAGTAGCTTTGAGGACGAGGTACGGCGGCTTCGCGCGAGCGCACCGCAGCTTAGGCAGTGCATCTGCCTCGATCGTGACGGCGGGCTCGGCCCATCCCTTTCCGACTTCAGTTCAGCGGCTGGGTTGTTCTGTCCTGACATTCCCGATGATCCGCACCGGCCCTGCAACATCCTCGCGACGGGCGGCACGACGGGGCGCTCGAAGGGGGCGGTGTGGACCAATTTGACCTGGGAAACCCTGGTCGCCAATTTCTGGACGTCCGTCGATGCGACGGGGCCCTCGCCCGTCCATCTTTGCGTCGCGCCGATGACGCACGAGGCGGGGGTCCTCGCCTTGATGCTGATGCCCAAGGGACCCACCAACGTCATTCTCGACCGGGCCGATCCGACAGCAATCCTGAGCGCGGTTGAGGCGCATGGCGTCACACATCTCTATCTGCCGCCGACCGTGCTCTATGCGCTGCTCGCGAGCCCGCTGCTCGCGAGCCCGCAGCTCGGAAGCACCGATCCTTCCTCACTCGAATTCTTTCTGATCTCCGCTGCGCCCGTCGCACCCGAGAAGCTTCGCGCCGCCGTGCGAGCCTTCGGGCCGGTCATGGCGCAGGCGTTCGGACAAGCCGAGGCGCCGTTTTTCCTGACCTTCCTGTCGCAAGAAGATCATCGCCGGGCAACGCAAGAGCCGGATTCCCAGCGTCTGGGAAGCTGCGGGCGGCCGACCATGTTCAGCCGGGTTGAAATCATGAACGAGGACGGCGATCTACTGCCACCGCGCGCGGTAGGGGAAATCGTCGCGCGCAGCAACCTCGTGATGCAGGAGTACTACAAGGACCCTGAAGCGACGCGGGCCGTGTCGGCGTTCGGCTGGCACCATACAGGCGATATCGGTTTCAAGGACGAAGACGGCTATGTCTATATCGTTGACCGCAAACGCGACATGATCATTTCAGGCGGGTTTAACGTGTTCTCTACCGAGGTCGAAGCCCGCCTCCTCGCCCACGAAGCGGTGCAGGATTGCGCGGTCATCGGCGTGCCCGACGAGAAGTGGGGTGAAGCGGTAACGGCGGTCGTGGAATTGAGAGCCGGAATGGTCGCAACTGCGGACGAGCTGATCGCTTTCTGCCGGCCCGTGCTGGGCGGGGTGAAGACGCCCAAGAGCGTCGAGATTTGGCCGACACTGCCCCGCAGTCCCGTCGGCAAAGTCCTGAAGCGAGCCATCCGCGACCGATACTGGGCCGGCCGTGCCCGCTCCGTCTGAGGCATCGAATCAGGCCCTGGGCAGCGCGCCAGATGCCGTTAAAGATCGCGGATTTGACTAGGGTTGCCACGAGCGCAAGACCGATTTATGCCGTCAACGGCAGTTCAGGAGGCCTGCGATGACCATTCGTGTCCTTGAAATTCATCACCATGCGATCCGCATCGATGCGGATCAGCCCAAGCTCGATGCCGTAAGGAGTTTTTACGAGGGCGTGCTTGGCCTCGATGCCGATTCCGGTCGCCCGACAATCCCGGGGGTGCCTGGGTTCTGGATCAACACCGGCGCCAGCGGGCAAATCCATCTGATCGCTGGCGCGCAACCCTCCCCGCTTGCGAAAGGGCCGGGCCAAGATCCCACCATTCCCCATGTGGCGCTCGCCTGTCGCCGATATTCAGGCGACCAAGGCCGACCTCGACCGGCTCAGCGTCCCGTACTGGTCGATGACCGGCATCAACGGGCCCGAGGCTGAGCAAGTCTTCGTGAACGACCGATGTGGCAACATGATCGAGCTGCATCAGATCGATCAGTGCCGCTGCCGCTCCGCCAACCGCCCCGGGTAAAGCGGTCCTGCGGCAAGAATGATGATCGTGCCCTGCAGCGCCGTTTGTTTTACCCATGCCGGGGCGGGCCTCTCCTTTAGGACTAGACGCTGTCGTAGGATGCCGAGGGCACACATGAGCGACGCCTATGTGATCGGCTCGTTCTCCACTACTTTCGGCAGGTGGACCGGCAAGGACCACAGGGCGCTTGCCCGGGAAGCCGTCTCAGGCGTTCTGGTAGACGCCGGGTTGACTGACGGAAGGGCCTTAGGGCAGGCGTATTTCGGCAACTGCCTCATGCACATGATCGGGCAGACGATGACCCGAGGTCAGACGTGCCTGTCCGGCCTGATGGATCAGGGCGTGCTGCCGGAGCGGCTGGCTATCGTCAATGTCGAGGGCGCCTGCGCCACCGGCTCGCTCGCATTTGATCTGGCATGGAAGGACGTGCTTTCGGGCCAAACCGATCTCGCGCTCGCGATCGGCGTCGAGAAGCTCTACGACCCGACCGCTCCAGAAAAAATGCTCGGAGAGATCGGCGGCGGCTTCGACCGCTTCGACGAGAAGCGGTGGATTGACGAATACCGCGCCTTGGCGGCGCGCGCCGGAGTCGAATGGTCGCCAGGTCCGGAGCGCTCGATCGCGATGGATACCTATGGTGTGCAAGCCAGCTATCACATGCACCGCTACGGAACGACGCGCGACCAGATCGCCATCGCCGCCGCGAAGAACCACGTGCACGGCTCGCTGAACCCGAAGGCTCAGTATCGCTTCCCGATGACGAAGGGAGAGGTGTTGGCGGATCGGCCCGTTAGCGGGCCGCTGACGCGGGCGATGTGCGCCCCGATCGGTGACGGTGCGGCCGCGGCGATCGTTTGTTCGGAAGATCGCCTCCGAAACCTTCCCGCCGCGGTTCGCAGCCGCGCGGTGCGCATCAGGGCGAGCGTCGTTTCCGGCGGAAAGCACCGCGCTCCCGACGAGCCGAGCCTGAGTCGGATCGCCGACGATCGCGCTTATCGAATGGCCGGCATCGAACCGAAGGATATCGACGTTGCCGAAGTCCACGATGCAACGTCTTTCTGCGAACCGGCTCGAAATAGGTGACTTTCCGGGGCGGGCTGCGGCGGGCCATTCCGTTCGTCCTCGGGGGCCATGCGGGCGCGGGATCTATATGGGACCAAACGGTGCGGCCCGAATGTCTATTTCGCCGGAAGCCAGTTGAGCCTGTCCATTTCGGGAAACCGAGGGGGACGCGAGGCGACGGCACGAGCCTAGCGTTTCCCGCAAATAGAAAACCCCGGCGGGGGGACACCGGGGTTTTCAGACCGGACGATCGCAGTGGGGGGTCGATCGCCGCGGATATAAAACAGCATCGGGGCACGACCTTCCACGCTCCGGTAGCCTATGTCCACAACTTATTGGATCATGCGGCGATCGGCTCGATGAGGCTCGGATCATTGTTTTTGACGTTGCCGACGCGCGGGCTCACCGGCCAGCAGATCATTTCATCGGCAGGGTAGGGGCCAAGTATTGCCCTGAGATCGTCAACGGCCGTCGGCTGCTCGCCGAGCCAGGCTGGCCATACCTCCGGTTTCAGCACGACGGGCATGCGGTTGTGGAGCGCGGCGCACAATTCGTTTTGTTGGGTGGTGATGACCGCAAAGGAGCGCACCCACTCGCCGGCTGGGGAATGCCAATTCTCCCATAGGCCCGCGAGCGCCATGATGCCGCGATCGGCGAGCCCGATCGCATAAGGCTGCTTGCCGGTCCCCGTTTTTCGCCATTCATAGAACGAGTCGACCGGCACGAGACCGCGCCGGAGTTCGAACGCCTTGCGGAAAGCCGGCTTGCTCTCGATGCCTTCCGCCTTGGCGTTGATGTTGGCGAAGCCGACGTTGATGTCCTTGGCCCAATATGGGATCAGGCCCCAGCGCAGCATGTCGAGACTGCGCTGCCCGGCCTTGGCGTATAGCGAACCACGGGCAGGGAGTCGGTCGGCGCCACATTCCAGCTGGGCGGAAAATTCGG
>DASXMC010000389.1:0-2659 GCA_036495885.1 Allostellaceae bacterium
TCTTTAATCGCGGGGCTCCTTGCAAGCCAAAATTGCTTTTTGTTCGGCTTGAAGCGCCGCTTTTCGTCCCGGCCCATGCACCTTGCACGCGCCGCGCGCAGATCGGGTCAAGACGGGCCGCAGGCCCCCGCGTCGCGGCGCGCAGCGGTCTTGACGCGATCGAGCACGATGCCAGGCTGAGGTCAGGTCGGGCGTCGTCGCTGCCGGATCATGGTTCTTTCCGCGGTCAGCTCGCTAAGTGCCGCGCGGGCAGCCGCAACATGGCGATCCGGAAGGCCGGTGCTCCTAATGTCCCGGGCGCGGTCACCGCTCTGCTGCGGGCCGCCGCGGAAAAAGCGGAGCCACCGAGCCTCGTCCCGGCAGGGACACCTCCCGCCCTTCAGCAGGGCGGAACCAGCGGCGGCTCAGGCGCGGGCGGGCTGCCCATCGCAATCAAAGTCGCGGTCGTTCTTCCACACAGCATGCATGATGACGGCGAGCTTGCGCGCCACGGCCACGGTAGCCCGACGCAGGCCGATCCGCGCCACCAACCCGCGTCCCCAGCGTCGCAGCGTGCTGTCCGTCACCTTGCGCGTGACAATGGCATTCGCCGCCTGGAACAGATAGGCGCGCAGAAGCCCGTCGCCGCATTTGGAGATGCGCCCTGCGCAGTCGACGTCGCCGGACTGATAGCGTCGCGGGGTCAACCCCAAGTATGCGCCGACGGTGCTCGATCGGCTGAACCGTTTCGGGTCGTCGATGACGGCGACATAGGCCAGCGCGACGATCACACCGACTGCGGGAATGCTCATCAGCCTCCGTGCGGCAGGGTCAATCTTGGCGCGCTTGAGAAGCTGGCCATCAAGGACACGGATCTGCTCACGCAGACTCTGCCAGACAACAAGCATCGGTTCGACGATGGCGCACAGCGCCGGGTTACCGTCGCAGACCTCGCGTACGCGGCCGGCGAACAGCCCGCCAGCTCCCTTGCGGACAAGGTGCCCGAACGCCTTCAGCAGGCCACGCAACGTGTTGGCAATCGCCTGGCGCTGCGAGACCAGTTGCGCACGGGCAACCAGTAGCAGCCGCAATGACTGCGCATCCATGCTCTTGACTGCAATCTCGCGGAACCAGCCGGTGCGCACCACCTGCGCCAGGCCGTGCGCGTCGTTGGCATCGGTCTTGTTGATCTGCACGCGCAGCGCGGCCTTGGCGTGACGCGCGTCGAGGCAGACGACAGGCACGCTGCGCGCGCGTAGGGCTCGGGTCAGGAAGTTCGACAGCAATCCGGTCTCAAGTCCGGCTCGGACGAGACGCGGGGCATGCCGGCGGATCGCACCGGCAATGGCATCGGGGTCGGTGGCGCACTTGCCACGCCAAACGACTGTGCCCTGCTCATCGATCACGCAGATCGAGGTCAGCTCCAGCGAAACATCCAGACCAACATAGTGTGACGGTTCCATGGGATTCTCCTGCTGGCGTCATGCCGCCAGGAGGTTAGTCCCAGCGGCGATTACCCCATGTCCCGGCCTGATCACCACCAGACCTTCGCGCGGGGCCGCGGTCAGGGCTGGCCGCAAGCCACCGCAAAGCGGCGCAGAGCGGCCTTGACGGCGGCCCCTTGCACGAAGGTCCGCTTAACACAGGGCGCACTCGGGTCGCGCTGCAACGCCCGGACAGGCCCCACTGACGATTGCGCAATCCGCTTGACACTTCAGACAGTCGCTCCGCGCCCGCGACGCGCTCCGCCACGGTGCGAGCCGGTGAGGCCATGCGGTGGGCGGCGCACCAGCGGTCTATGGTCAGCGTAGCGCTGTGGTGGCTTAGAAGCGCTGCGTTCAATGTCTGCAGGAGGGCGAGCGCTTCGAGGCGCGAAGTGAAGCTCTCCTGCCAGGGCAGCGCGCCGATGCCCTCGGCGTCAGCGGTGCGTGCAAGGGACATCGTCATCAGGACACCCTATGTTTGATGTTATCGATGGGCGTAAGGTCAGAGTGCGGGGCTCTCAAATCCAATATCGAATTATTGGATTTTAATCACACGAACTCATCAATGCAGGCTTGGCTAATTGGCGATGCGGCCTCGCGGCACGGCTGTCCGTTCGAGCTGGTTGATCAGATCGATGTTGAAGAGCCGGCCGCGGTTATGCCGCGGGCAGTGACCGCCTGGGAGCGCTATTTGCGCGAGATCGAGCACGTCGCGGCATCGACGATCCGGCGGCTCTACTTCCATTCGACGCCAAATGCCGCGGAGGTTTGCATTCTTACAGTCAGCGTCGACGTTTGAACCTTCAGCAAAGCGTCTCTGGTTGCCGAAAGGAGTTCCGCCATGAAAATCTCCTGTCAAGGTTTCAGGGTAGGGGGCGTCACCGGCCGCCGTGCCACCATCGGCGCCTCGGGGATCGCACGCAGGTCAACGTTTGGCATCGGCAGCCCGAGTTGCTGCAACACGCCGTTTGCCAGTTCTTCATAACGATCATAGCAGCGCCGGAGCCGGTTGCGCCAAGCCGGCAGGCCGCCATTCGAGTGCAATTCGTAGACCGATTCGCGATGATCAAGCGCAGAGCCGACATGATCCCATGCCATCTGCAGCAAAGCCGATCGTTGCATGGCGTTGTATCCACCGCCGCCAAAGGATTCCTCGAGTCCGTCGGCCAACTCGGGGTCGGATAGATCCTGGTCCG
>DASXMC010000390.1:0-2577 GCA_036495885.1 Allostellaceae bacterium
TCTCGAACTCGCGACTTTCGGCAGCTCTTTTTGGAGCCGACGGACCCCGAGTGGGTGAAGCATCGATGGGCAGTTGGCAGCTCCAGTTTCCCTATGCAGGATGGCCTCTGAAAACGGAGGAACAGCCATAGCAATCGCCACAAAATCTCAGCATGAACGGGCCGTCGAGACCGGCCTCGTCGAGCTTCTCGATCAGCTCAGGATCGCAAGGGCGCATTTCGCCGGGCGCGGCTCGGCCGATCTCAAGGGCTTCGCGTCCAACCATCCGGAGCGCATTGCGTCGCTCACCCTGTTATGCCCCGCGGTCCTTGACACACGCACGCTCAAGCCGCTGGCCGAACGGCTGTTGATCGTGACCGGCGATCACGGGCCAGGACCGCAGCGGGCGCAGGCGGGGCTTTCGGAGCTGCCGCAGGTTGCTGCGGTGGTGCTCAACGATTACGCAGGGCACACCTGGGCAGACATCGCCGCGGAGCGGGGTGACAGCATCGGCGCGGCGATGCAGGAGTTTCTCCAACGCGGCGACGCGCTTCCCGCCGCCCGACTGAGAGAGCAGGAGGGAGAAATCTCCGGGGTCTCCTTTCGCGTGCGCGGCGCCGGACCGCCGCTCGTGCTGCTGCCGCTCGATTTGTCACCAGGTCAATGGGAGCCGCTTATCCCGGCGCTCTCCGCGCGCTATTGCACGATCACCCTCGGCGGGGCGCTGCTCGGCAGCGTTGCGAGCCTCGAGGAGCGTGGCCGCTCGGGCTACATCGCCGTTGTGCGCGCGTTGCTCGACGCGCTGGCCATCGCGCCGGGCGAGAGCGCGCTGGAGGTCGGCTGCGGCTCGGGCGTGATCATGCGCGAGCTGGCGCGCCGGACCGCGGGCGCCAATCGGCTGATCGGCCGCGACATGAACCCATATCTGTTGCGCGAAGCACAGGCGCTGGCCCGGCGCGAAGGGCTGCTCGATCATATCGACTTCGGCGAAGGCCGCGCCGAGGCGCTGCCGCTGCCGGATGGGGCAGTTGACGTTGCTTTCTCCTCAACTGTGTTCGAAGAGAGCGACGCCGACCTGATGCTGTCCGAGATCGTGCGGGTGACCCGACCCGGCGGGCGGATCGGCATTGTCGTACGCGCGATCGACATGCCGTTCTGGATCAACCTGCCGCTTGATCCCGCGCTGAAGGCAAAGGTCGACGCTCCGGGCGTCATCGGCGGCGGGATGGCGCCACAAGGTTGCGCAGATGCGAGCCTTTATCGACGGCTCGGCGCGCTCGGACTGACCGGGTTGAAGTGTTTTCCGCAACTCGTCTCGGTGGTCCCAGGATCGGAGCGTATCGAACGCTACCAACACCAGATCCTCGCGGCTCTGACCCCGTCCGAGGCTAAGGTGTTCTGTCAGGCCGTCGCTCAGGCCGAGAGCGATGGCACCTTCTTCATTGCCCAGGCCTATCACTGCGCTGTCGCGACCAAGCCCAAATAAGTGGCTGTTTTAGGGCCAAAGTGTTTGAATAACTAGGAACGAATAGCCACTCCCGAATGACAGCCTTACAATAATTTGTGACCTCACTCGCATCAAATAATCACGCACCGATTTTGGCCGCGTGAACCGGCAAGGCGGAAGGCTGCTGTGAAATTATCCAATTGACTTCGCCGATATGATGCGGACCCGCGGCTACAGCGGGACGCGGGCCTACTGCCAAAGCAAGCTGGCACAGGTCATCTTCGCGATCGATCTCGCCGCCGAACTCGAAGGCAGCGGTGTGTCGCCAGCCTCCCTCAAGGCGGCCGTTCGTGTCCTGCACCGTGGCGGCGAGGAGGCCCCTCGGCCAGACTTGCCCGGTCGCCTTTGAAAAACGCCGCAACACCGCCTGTCTTCTCGATCCCGGCGATGATCGGCCATCTCTCTCGGCGTTGCGGCTGTGCGCCAGGACAGCACCCGTCTGCCCCGGCGAGCGTTTTGACGACAAGGTGGCCGACACCATTAGTGGCGCGACACAGCCCTCGCGAACGTCTTCGGCGGCCCGGTCGGCAGCGTGATCGAGGGGATCGCAATTGTGAGTCGATCATGAGGGTCGTCAACTACGCCGTGGCGGTTCGATTGGCATTGTCGCGATTTCGGTCCAGGCGACCGGGGCGCCGGCTCTTGCAGCGGCTTCGTCCGGCGGAAGTTTCGGGTCCCAACGCACCGCGAGAAAGCGTCGTCCCGTCACGCTGCCAGCCGCGTCCGACACCAGCCAGTTGAGCGGCGGCGACATGACCTCAGGCTGGATCATCTCGGCCCGATGATAACCCGCCTCCAGCGGCACCATGCCGGTATTGGTGACCCCGCCCGGCACCAACACGTTGACGGTAACGCCGGTGCCGGCGAGGTCTTTGGCCATGATTGCCGAAAACGCTTCCAATGCCGCTTTTGACGGACCATAGGTCGGGGCTCCTTCACGGATCATCGTTCCAAGGCTCGTCGTGACATTGACGATGCGGCCCCATTTTTGGCTCATCATGTCGTGGACTAGGGCCCGCGACAGCGCCATCGGCGCCTTCGTGTGCACAGCGACAAAAAGGTCCCACTGCTCTGGCGTCACCTCCCAGAAT
>DASXMC010000391.1:0-5260 GCA_036495885.1 Allostellaceae bacterium
TCCGCAGCTGATGTTGTGGCGCACCAACCCGCAACTTTATGCCGCAATCGCCAGCGGCCCGCGCGAGGAATACTCGGTGCCGGAGTTTCCCGGTGAAATCCATTTCGGCGCCCCCGACGGCGAAAGGACCCCGGGAGAGCAGGCCGCGCTGGTGGCGGCCAGGGCGCGGAGCCACAAGCAGCCGATCGATTATTCGCGGCCGGATGATCCGACGATCACGCTCGACCCGGTCCAGGAGGAAATGACCCTCACGCTGCACGCCAGCCCCGATGCTGGCTGGCAGATGCTTAAGCCGTTCCTGACCGAGCACCCGGGCGATCTCGTGGTGGGCATGTACGACTTTACCGCGCCGCATATCGATAAGGCGGTCCGCGATGGACGCGGTACCGCCGGCAAGCTGACCCTTACGCTCGATCATCCGCCCGGCAACGCGCGCCGCGAGCAGACGATCGACAAGACCGAAAGCGATCTCGGCGACGCACTCGGAGGGCGGCTCAGCTTTGCCTGGGCGCTCGAAGGTCACGATCCGAAGGTCGCCGAGTTCATCTATCCCAACGCTTATCACATCAAAGTCGCGATTCGGCCGGACGATGTGATTTGGTTGTCGAGTGGCAACTGGAACACGACCAATCAGCCGGAGATCGATCTCGACGACCGCGACGCGTCGATCGCGATAGCCAAGGACAGCGACCGCGATTGGCACGTCGTCGCGCAAAGCCCGGGCCTTGCCAAGGTGTTTCGCGCCTATCTGCTGAAGGACAATGAGGTTGCGATGCACGGCCAGGCGGCGGCGATCGCCGAGGAGATGGCCGCGTTAATGCCCGACATGCTGCCGGACGAATTGCTCGCGGTCGAGGCGAGCGCGAAGCCGACCGTCACGTTCTTCCCGCCGTCGGAGCCGATCAAAGGAGTACTCAAGGTCCGCCCATTACTTACCCCCAAGGACTACCAGCCGCACATCCTCGATCTGATCAATCGGACGGAGGAGAGTTTCTGGATGCAGACGCAATACATCAAGGCCAGCGGCCGGCCCGGCGACGAGGATCACGATGCGCTGATCGCCGCGGTCGCCGCCCTTGTCGCGGCCGGGAAAGAAGTCCGGTTGATTACCAGCTCTTACCAGAAGCCTGCGGACATCGAAAAGCTGATGGATGCCGGCATCCCCAGTAGCGTCCTGCGCATCCAGCCGCATGTGCACAACAAGGGGATGATCGTCGATCACAAGACCGTCGTCGTCAGCAGCCAGAACTGGTCGGCCGACGGGACGCTGCGCAATCGCGACGCCGGGTTGATCATTTATGATTGCCCGCAGGCGGCGCAGTATTTCGCTAACGTCTTCTTGCACGACTGGGCGTATTTGGCGGCGCAGCACGCGACGTAGCGATCGCGACGACACGGGTTGTGACTGGAGCGACCGTCGCTGCTTGTACCGCGGCCTGATTAAGTCGCTACCGCCGCGGGTGCCCCGCCGGGCCGGCATCGCGCGGATGACGGGCGACGTGGTGGCCCGGCAATACCCTGTGCATCTTCAGATCCTCGATGGAGCCGCGGTTGAAGGAGAAAGGCAGCGGGTATCAAAGCTGCAGCCCGAGGCTGATTGATTGGCTCAGCACATCGCCGCGCCGGATGACCACTTAGGTTAGGGACACGGAATCCTACCCCTTCGAGAGCGCCGGGTGACGACGTGGTTTCGGGGTCGAACCCTTGCGATTTTTATTGAGCTTCCCCTTCGGCTTGCGGTTGGCCTCAACGGAGTAATTACGGTGTTGGACGGTCAAACTCCCGCCTTGGCGAGGATGACCACCGAGACGCCGCGCGCCGGCTGCCGCGGATCCGGGTTGCGGTAGGAATGCGGGGTGTTGCCCGGGAAGGCCAGCACATCCCCGACGTCCAACTCGTGCCGATGGCCGTCGACGACGATCTCGACGTGGCCGTCGAGGCAGGCAAAGTACTCGCGTGTTCCCGGCAGATGCGGCACCCCGCCGAGCCTGGCATCGGGGGCGAACTCCATTACGTAGAGCAACCCCTCGGGGGTCGGCTCGGGGACTAGCGGCCGCTCGGCGACACCCCGGCCGCGCTGCCGCGAGCCGATTTCAGCGGCGGTCCACTGGCGCACCTTAGCCCGCGGCGCGGCAAGTAGCTCGTCAATCGGCACGCCGAGCGCGCTTGCCACCTTGACGACGACGACGAGCGACGGGTTGGCCTCGCCCGATTCCAGATTTGCGATCGTTGATCTCGGCAAACCCGAGGCAGCGGCGAGGGCCTCCTGTGTCAGCGTCCGCGCATGCCGAAGGCTGATCAGGTTGCGCGCCAGATAGCTGCCAGCGCGTTCGGGTTCGACGGCTTCTTTGTCCATCGCTTCGACTTTCCGCCAACCGGTCGGACAGCGCCATTTGCACGCTGTCCGCCCCTCCCAAGTTCCTCCCGCAACGAATGAGCCGAATTTGGAGGAACCGATGGGCAAATCATACAACGCGCAAAGAGAAGCGTTGGCTTCCTTGGAGGTGCCCTTGCGGGTCGCTATCACCGGCGGGACGGCAGGGCTGGGCTTGGCGCTGGTGCGCGAGTTCCGTGACCGCGGCGCCGAAGTGGCCTTTGTCGCGCGCGGCAGGGAGCGTCTCGAACATGTCGCGCGCGAACTCCCCGGAAGCCACGCCATCGTCGGCGACCTGGCACGCAAAGAAGACATCCACCCGATCGCTTTGCAGGTCATCGGGAGCCTGGGCGGCGGCGTCGATGTCCTCGTCAACAACGCTTCGAGCCTCGGGCCCGTCCCGCTCGCGCTGCTCGCCGACACCGAATGCGAGGAGCTCGAGCTGGCGGTGGCAACCAACCTCATCGGGCCGTTCCGTCTGTCGAGAGCGCTGCTGGGCGCCCTTTCGGCCTCGGCACGGCAGGGGCGCGGCGCCGTCATCCTCAACGTCAGCAGCGACGCCGCAATCAATCCCTACCCGCAATGGGGCGCCTATGGCGCAAGCAAAGCAGCACTCTTGCATCTGAGCCGGATTTGGGATGCCGAGCTGATTGGCGAAGGGGTGCGGGTCCTCGCTGTCGATCCCGGCGACATGAATACCGAACTGCACGCGACCGCGCTACCGGATGCCGATCCCGCGAGTTTGAAGCGCCCGGAAACGGCCGCCCGTGAACTGGTCGACGCAATTGCCTCGGCGCTGCCGAACGGCGAGCTGTGCGGTCTCCGCCCCGGCTCCGACCCAGCTAGCCCACGATGATCCCCGAAAGTCGGGCCATCCAGCGCCCGCCCAAAGCGAGGCTCCTCGCGCTCGACGCTGAGGGGCAGCTGCGCCACATCCGCCGCGCGGATTTCGTCACCCTCTTGCGCAGCTGGGATCTGGTGATCGCAAACGACGCCGCCACCCTGCCAGCAAGCCTGCGCGGCTTCCACGTCGCAAGCGGCGGCCCCATAGAAGTGCGGCTCGCCGGCTGGCCTTCCGCTGCCTTCCACGATCCCCGCCGTTTTCACGCCATCGTTTTCGGAGCCGGCGATTACCACCAGCTTACCGAGGATCGGCCGCCGCCCGCCGTCCTGCGGCCAGGAGATCGCCTGGCTCTCGGTCCGCTCTCGGCGCGGATCGAAGCGCTGCTCGGCCACACGCGGTTTGCAACCCTCGGCTTCGACGGGACCCCTGACGCGATCTGGGCGGACCTGGCGAGCCACGGCAGGCCTATCCAGTATGCGCATGTGCAGACGCCGCTCGCTCTCTGGGACGTATGGACGCCGATCGCCGGCCCGCCGGTTGCCTTCGAGCCGCCCTCAGCCGGCTTCGCGCTCGATTGGCGAAGCCTTGCCCTGATGCGCTCCCGCGGCGTTCGCTTTGCGACTCTGACCCATGCTGCCGGCATTTCCTCGACTGGCGACCCGGAGCTCGACAGGCTACTCCCATTCGACGAGCCGTATTCGATCCCGGCGGCCACCGCAAACGCGGTTAACGCCGTGCGCGCTGACGGCGGCCGCGTCATAGCCATTGGCACCACCGTTGTGCGCGCCCTCGAATCTGCCGGCAGCGGTGACTGGATCGTACGAGGCGGAAACGGTGTGGCGACCGGACGGATCGGTGCCGGGACGAGACTCCGCATCGTGGATGCGATCCTTACCGGCACGCATGAGCCCGGTACCCGTCACCACTTGCTGCTGGGGGCCTTTCTAGGCGAGATGTCGCTGCGCCAAATCGACGCCGAGCTCGTTGACAATCGCTACCGAACACACGAGTTCGGCGACTCACTGTTCTGTGCGCGGTGCCCATTCGACGAATGGCCGAGCATCCCCATCGCCCGCAAGGAGTAGCCAGAGGGGGTAAAGGGCCCGCTTCGCGCGTCGGTGCGGTTCGGCGCTGATCAGAACGCGGGGCGTGCCACATCTACAGCGGGAGCACCGATGCAAATGTCCGCAACCGGCCGGTCCATCGCGAGCGCCCTGACTCCGGCTGTTGCCCCATTGCCGACCTTGCTGCACTTCAATCTGTGGTCCCCCCGCACCGAAAGCCGACCTTACGGTGGCACCCCGCAGATTCCGGGTTCCATCCATCCCGGTCAACTCGTCGCATCTTCTAACCGGACCTTGTTTGCTCTGGTGTTGGATACTGTTGAATAACTCGGGTCTGCCCCGACCGATCTCGATAATCGGCAACAATATGACAATAAATGAGCCAAGACTGCATATGTAGACAGAAAGGGCTTTTCGCTCGATTGTTGCCAGCGCTGCCCGACGAGCCGAGTTTTTCAACGGTATCCTTGAGTTACGCACACTGTAGTCGGGTCGGTGCTGCACCACAAATCAGCCTGTCCTGGGCTGCATTGACGACGGGCGGATCATTGAAGCATGACCCTCGGCGACATCGGCTCCGAGATCGGCGGACATGAATACCGAAATCGCCTATTCTGTGCAGCTTGTCGCCAGCCACGCGCCTTTTTCGCTGACATCGATCCTCGTTGGGGCGGCGACGGTCTGCAAATGCGGCAGGAGGCCTTAGGGGAGGTCTGCCCCGATGCGGGCGAGGCGGAACATGTTAGCGTTGCAGGGGGCATCGACTGCCTCTTGCTGGTCCTGAACGCGATTTGCCATTGCCCAAGCCATTCAAAGGCGCGATCCTGATCGCAAACTGGCCGGGAATCTGGCGAATGTCGGTTCACATAGTGATCAACTCGAGTCCTCGCCGGATGGTGTCAGATAATGCGCGCAAAAGCGCCACAAACCGGGAGGAGTATGATGGCATCAGTCCACATCGGCGCAAGCGGTCTTTCG
>DASXMC010000392.1:0-5664 GCA_036495885.1 Allostellaceae bacterium
CGGCAGCATGACCCTGACGGACAATGAAACCGGCAAATCGGTCGAGCTGCCGGTGCTGCACGGGACGATCGGACCGCGCGTCGTCGACATCCGCAAGCTCTACGCGGAGGCCGGCTGCTTTACGTACGATCCCGGGTTTATGGCGACCGCAGCGTGCCGGTCGAGCATCACCTACATCGATGGCGACGAAGGGATTTTGATGTACCGCGGCTACCCGATCAAGGAGCTGGCGGAACACAGCGACTTTCTCGAAGTCGCCTACCTGCTGCTGAACGGCGAATTGCCGACCGCCAACGAAAAGGCGCAGTTCGTTTACGACATCACCCACCACACGATGGTGCACGAGCAGCTTTCGAGCTTTTTCCACGGCTTCCGCCGCGATGCGCACCCAATGGCGGTGATGTGCGGGGTGGTCGGAGCGCTGTCGGCGTTTTATCACGATTCGACCGATATTCACGACCCCTATCAAAGAATGATCGCGACACATCGCCTGATCGCAAAGATGCCGACGATTGCCGCCATGGCCTTTAAGTATGCGCACGGCCAGCCGTTCATGTATCCGCAGAATTCGCTCGGCTACACCGAAAACTTTTTGCACATGACCTTTGCCGTGCCGTGCGAAGAATACAACGTCAACCCGGTGGTGGCGCGCGCGCTCGACCGTATCTTCATTCTGCACGCCGATCATGAACAGAACGCTTCGACCGCGACCGTGCGTAACGCCGGGTCGAGCGGCGCCAACCCGTTTGCCTGTATCGCCGCCGGCATCGCCTCGCTGTGGGGCCCAGCGCATGGCGGCGCCAACGAGGCGGTCCTCAAGATGCTGGGCCGCATCGGCGACAAGAAAAACATCCCGGACTTTATCAGCCACGTCAAAAACAAGAACGAGCACGAGATCCAGTACGGCTTTGGCCATCGCGTTTACAAGAACTACGATCCCCGCGCCCGCGTCTTGCGCGACAGCTGTCACGAGGTTCTCGACGAGCTCGGCATAAAGGACGAGCCGCTGCTCGAGCTGGCGATGGAGCTCGAGAAAATTTCACTAAACGACGACTATTTTATTTCACGAAGGCTGTATCCAAACGTCGACTTTTATTCGGGCATCATCTTGAAGGCGATCGGCTTCCCGACCTCGATGTTCACTGCACTTTTCGCGATTGCGCGCACCGTCGGCTGGGTCGCGCAATGGACCGAGATGATCGAAGACACCGACGCCAAATTGATGCGTCCACGGCAGCTGTTCATAGGTCCGGACGAGCGCCATTATGCGCCGATCGAGCAGCGCGGCTAACATTATCTGTCGGTCCAAAAGGCGATCCGAGTAGCGCCGACCGAATAGCGCGGGCGTTGGGCGTCGGGCCCGCAGATGCGGCGGGCCTGCCAAATGGCGGACGGCCGTTGGTATGCCGGTCGTGGGAAGCATCAAGCTCCGCGACTAGCCGAGTGGTGCGAACCCAACGCCTAGTGCCAAGCCGCCGAGATTGCTTCGCCGCGGAGCAATCCCGTCGCGACGACCGACAGCAGGCAGCATCTGGCTGGTTCGCGCCACTAGGAGCTTTTTGCCGAGCTCCCATATCCTAAAAAATGGCGTGGACTGCGGGAGGTATCGGATGTCGACCTTCTATCGCTACACCCTGCCGGTCGAGCAGACCGAATGGAAGCTCGAGGGGCGCACCGAGACCTGCTTTACCTGGGAGTACGACGCGCCGCGCGAGGCGCTGCTGCAGCTCTACGCCAAGGGCAAAAAGCAGCAGTGGGACGCGGCCGAGCGCATCGACTGGTCGCTCCACCTCGATCCGGAAAACCCGATGCTGCTCGACGACCAGGTGATCCCGATCTTCGGCACCGATGTGTGGAACCGGATGACCACCACTGAGAAGCGCCGGGTGCGCCACCATCTGCAGGCCTCGCAGATTTCGCAATTCATGCATGGCGAGCAAGGGGCGCTGATCGCGACCGCAAAAATCGTTCAGACCGTGCCCGATCTCGATGCGAAATTCTACGCCGCAACCCAGGTCATGGACGAGGCCCGGCATGTCGAGGCCTATTCGCGGCTGTTGCACGAGAAATTTGAGCTCGCCTATCCGATCACCCCGGGGCTCAAGGCGTTGCTCGAAGACGGGCTTACCGACAGCCGCTGGGACATGACCTATCTGACGATGCAGATCCTGATCGAAGGTCTGGCGTTGGCGGCGTTCCAGCGCATCCGCGACCAGTCGAAGAACCCGCTCGCCGCCGCGGTCAATGCTTACGTGATGCAGGACGAGGCGCGGCACGTCGCCTTCGGCCGGCTCGCCTTACGCGATTACTACCCGCAGCTCAGCGATGCCGAACGGCGCGAGCGCGAGGATTTTGTCGTCACCGCATGCTGGCACATGCGCGACCGGTTCAATCAGCGCGAAGTTTGGGAGCGGCTGGGATTGCCGGTGGCGGAGTGTCTCCGCGCCGCCGACGGGTCCGAGGCGATGAATGTGTTCCGCAGCCGGATCTTCAGCCGCATCGTCCCGACAGTAAAGGACATCGGCTTGTGGGGACCACAAGTGCGCGAGGCGTTCGCGGCGATGGGGGCGATCGATTTCGCCGATGTCGACGCCGCCGCCCAGCTGGAAAATGACGCCCGCGTCGCCCAGGAATTCGACGCGGGCCTGCGCCTGCGCGACGCCGGGTCGGCAGAATGAGACAACGCAGCTGGTTCGCGCGGCGGGAAACGGTCACCCATTCTCAACCCTGCCCCATCAAGGGGGGCTCCGAGGGAGCGGCACTTTGCTCGAACAAAGTTCCTAGCAACGACCGCTAGTCGGGCAGACCGAACACTTCTTCCGGCTGATAGAGACCGCGGACCGGGTGAAAACCGAGCGAGACCAGTGGGCGCGGGCAGATCTCGGCAAACGCGGACGAGGTCAACAGCGGCCGCAACAGGCGCTTGGTCAGGCCCTCGATGCGCGAGGCGAGGTTGACGGCGGGGCCGATCACGGTGAAGTCGAGCCGGTCGCTGGCGCCGACATTGCCGTAAATGACCTCACCCAGATGCAATCCTATGCCGATACGAAATTCGGTCTGACCGCGTTCGCGCCGCGCCAGGTTGATTTCCGTCAGCCGGTCGAGCCCATCGGTCGCAGCTTCGAGCGCCCGCTGGCTTGAGGGCGCGAAGTCCTCGTCGTCTTCGGCCGGGAAGATCGCCAGCACCCCGTCGCCGATAAACTTCAGCACTTCGCCATTGCGCTCTTGGATCGGCGACACGACCGCATCGAAATAATCGTCGAGCAGTTCGATGACGTCGTCGCCGGGCAGCCGGTCGGAGAGGCCGGTGAAGTTGCGCATATCGGTCATCATGATCACCGCGCGCATGCGCTCGCCCTGGGCCCGGAAGATCTGGCCGGCGAGAATGCGCCGCCCAGCCTGCGGGCCGAGATAGGTGTCGAGCAGATTGCCGCTGATCCGGCGTACTGCGCGCGTGTCGATAATCGCGGCCAGGGCCGGGTTGATATCCTCGAGCTTGGCGATATCAGCGTCGCTGAACCCGCCGGGACGGTCGGTCCCCCAAACCACGGTCGGAAAGCGGCGGAAGGTGCGGTTCAATGCCAGCGCGAAATAATCCGTGCCGCCAGATTGGCGGATCTTTTCCAGCAGCGGAAACTCCGGGATCGGACGGTCGAGCCGGTGGCGCACCGGCGTGCCCCGCTCGGACGTTTTGCGGATCGGGCTAAGCTTGTATTCGTCGGTCTCCTCGGAGCCGTGCAGGATGCGATAATCCTCGATCACCTTGCGGTCGCGCCACCAGCGCGCGCCAACACCGCGGATTTGTGGATGAAGCGTGCCGATATGCAGGCTCGCACGCCACAACGGCACGCCATCCCCGAGGAGGCGCCAGCACAGCTCGTCGAAGAGCTCAATTTCGCTGTCGATCTGCGGCCCGTCGACCAGCAGCCAGCGTCCGACCTCGCCGCCCAATATCGGAGCGCCGAGACCGGTGTAGACGCCTTCGATGCGGAAGAATTCTTCGCCGCTGGTGAGCAGCGTAGGCTCGCGCGGCGACGCCAGGTCTGGGACGGCTGAGAGGTTCGTATCCATCTACAGGCGAGGCTAAAGATACCGGAGAAAGGTCAACGATCCGACAATCCCGATTTTAAATAGGCGCGCTCCCGAGATTTGCGACAGGCAACGCTTCTCGCTGACACCGGAGGTGGTCTACCCTGTCTTCGTTTTTTGCATGACGGCTGGGAGCAGTAATGCCTGGTTTTACTACACGACCCGAAATTCGCGGGACTTTTGGGGCGGTCGCCTCGACCCATTGGCTGGCCTCGGCAGTCGGCATGAGCATTCTCGAAAAAGGCGGGAACGCGTTCGACGCCGCGGCTGCCGCTGGCTTCACCCTGCAGGTCGTTGAGCCGCACCTCTGTGGCCCGCTCGGCGAGGCCCCGATCCTGGTATGGAGCGAGGTGGCGCGGCGGTGCGAGATGATCTGTGGGCAAGGTGTGGCTCCCGCCGCCGCGACAATCGGCCGCTTTCGCTCGCTCGGGCTCGATCTCATTCCCGGCACCGGTCTGCTCGCCGCCGCGGTCCCGGCCGCATTCGGCGCTTGGATGCGGCTGGTGCGCGATTGGGGAACCATGCCGCTTGCCGAGATCCTGGCCCCGGCGATTGCCTATGCCGAAGACGGCTACCCGGTGGTCGAGCGCATCAGCGAGACGATCGCGGTGATGAGCGAGATGTTCCGCCGCGAATGGCCGAGTTCGGCTGCGATCTATCTGCCATACGACCGGCCGCCGCAGCCGGGACGGCTGTTCCGTAACGCAGCACTCGCCGCGACCTACCGCCGGGTTCTCGGCGAAGCCGGCAGCGGGGCCCGGGACAGCCAGATCGAGGGCGCCCGGGCCGCTTGGTACGAAGGCTTTGTCGCCGAAGCGATCGACCGCTTCTGTCGGCACGAAAAGGTGCTCGACGCCTCCGGCCGGCGCCATGGCGGCTTATTGACCGGCGACGATCTGGCGCGTTGGCGGGTCCCGGCCGAGACGCCGCTTGCCTTTGATTATCGCGGCTGGACCGTCTTCAAAGGCGGCCCGTGGAGCCAGGGCCCGGTATTGCTGCAGACGCTCGCACTGCTGCAAGGCTTCGAGATTGGCGATCTCGACCCGCTTGGCCCCGATTTTGTCCACATCGTTACCGAATGCCTGAAGCTTGCCTTGGCCGATCGCGAGGCCTGGTACGGCGACCCCCACTTTGTCGACGTGCCGATCAAAACCCTGCTGTCGCCCGCCTACAACGATGTCCGGCGCCGGCTGGTCGGCGAGAGCGCCTCGCTCGAATTATGCCCAGGCAGCCCGGACGGCCGCCAGCCTCGGGTGCTCGTCGGCGGGCGCGACGCGGCACTCGGCGCCGCCGGCATCGGCGAGCCGACCACAGCCGGTATTGGCGAGCCAACGGTAGACCGCCATGGTCTCGTCGCCGGCGACACCTGCCATCTCGACGTCATCGATCGCTGGGGCAACATGGTCTCGGCCACACCTTCGGGCGGCTGGCTGCAAAGCTCGCCGGTCATCCCCGAACTCGGCTTCTGCCTCGGCACGCGAATGCAGATGTTCTGGCTCGAAGAGGGGCTGGCGGCGAGCCTCGCCCCCGGCAAGCGCCCGCGCAGCACCTTGTCGCCGTCGATGGCGTTCAGGC
>DASXMC010000393.1:0-18762 GCA_036495885.1 Allostellaceae bacterium
GCGCTTACGGGTGGCTGAGGTGCCGGGCGGATGACGGTGCGGTTGTTCGCCTTCACCTGTGGCAGGCTTAGTGGCGAGCTCGGCTATCTGATGGAGGGTGGCGAGGGTAGGGTCGAGTTGCCGATCCCCGCTTACCTGATCGAGCATCCGAAGGGCAGGATGCTGTTCGATACCGGTATGCACCACGATTGCCAACGCGACCCGGCAGGACGGGTCGGCCGCCGCGCCACGCAATTGTTTTCCTTCGATTATCGTCCGGGTGAGGAAATCAGCGCCCGGCTTGAAGCAGTGGGCCGCGACCCGGCCGGGATCGACCTGATTGTCAATTCGCATTTTCATTTCGACCATGTCGGCGGCAACGCGCTCATTCCCAATGCAACGATGATGGTGCAACGGCGCGAATGGGAAGCCGGCATGGACCCGGACATCGCAGCACAACGCGGTTTTAATCGCCGCGATTTCGATCTCGGCCACAAAGTCACTTTGCTCGACGGCGAGCACGATGTGTTCGGCGACGGCAGCGTTGTCTGCCTGCCGACCCACGGGCACACGCCGGGACACCAGTCGCTGAAGCTGCGGCTCGATTCGGGTGATATCGTGCTGGCGGCCGATTCCTGTTATTTCTGCCGCACATTGCGTGAGCGCCGGCTGCCGCAGAACGTCGACGACCGCGAGGCCATGCTGGCGTCGCTCGACCGGCTGGCGCGGCTCGAAACGAGCGGAGCGCGGATCTTTTTCGGGCATGATGCCGAATTCTGGAAGAATGTGCCGCAGGCCCCGGCCGAGATCGTTTGACCCGCGCCCAACCAGATAGAGCGATGCCCACCCTCCCGCGTGCGATCCTGTTCGATCTCGACGACACGATCCTCGTCGCGTTCGGCCCGGCGCAGTCGCAATGGCAGCGGGTGCTCGGCGGCTATGTGGATCATTTGGCGCCATTGACCCCGGCGGCGGCGCTCGCTGCGATCATGGACAGTTCGGGCGAGCTGTGGGCCGACCCGGCGCGCCACAAGCACTGGCGCCACCGCATCGGCGAGGCCCGGCGCCGCATCGTCGCCGACGCCTTCGCGACTCTGGCGGCAGCCGGCCACGCGATGCCCGAGCGGGCGCTGTGCGATGAGATCGCCAAGCGCTACGACGCGCTGCACGATGCTGAACTGCGGTGCTTTCCGGGCGCGCACGACACCCTCGACCGGCTCAAGCACCTCGGCGTGCGGCTGGCGTTGATCACCAACGGTGCAGCCGAGCCGCAGCGCGCCAAGGTCGTCCGTTTTGCGCTCGAACACCGCTTCGAGCATATCCAAATCGAAGGCGAGCACGGTTTTGGCAAACCCGAGGAGCGCGCCTACACGCATGCGATGGCGGCCTTGGGAGTGACCGCGCGCGACACCTGGATGGTCGGCGACAATCTCGAATGGGAGGTTGCCGCCCCGCAGCGCCTCGGCATTCACGCGATCTGGCACGACGGCTATGGCGTGGGTCTGCCGCCCGATTGCCCGGTCCGCCCCGACCGCATCATCCGCCAGCTGTCGCAATTGCTGCCCTAGGAATGCCGCCGGCACCACATGCTCAAAAGGGAACACATTTGCGGTAGTATGTTTCAGTGAGAGATAAGAGATAGTTGATGGAACGCAGTGAGGTCATAAAGCAGCTTAAACAGCACGAAGCCGAGCTAAAGCGGCTTGGCGTCGAGCACCTCTACCTATTCGGCTCGACTGCGCGGGGCGAGGCCCGTGAAGATTCGGATGTCGATTTGTTCTTTGATCATCCCGAGGGGTCTCTCGGGCTCTTCGAGTTGATGGATGTAAAGGAGGCCGCCGCCCGCATCCTTGGACGTAAAACCGATATCATGACGCGGCGTAGCTTGCATCCGGTTCTCCGTGAGCGGATCGAGGCTTCCGCGCTGCAAGTGTTCTGATGGCGATATCGTCTCAGATCCCGCGCCTGACGGACATTATCGAAGCCGTCGAGTTGATCCACAGCGAGATGGCGGACGTGACGCTCCAGACCTTCGAACCCGACAAGCGCACGCGATGGCTCGTCGAGCGAGGCGTTGAAATCATCTCCGAGGCCAGCCGGCATCTGAGTGACGAACTGAAGGCTAGGCACCCGGAAATTCCGTGGTCGAAGGTTGCGGGTATCGGCAATGTGCTGCGGCATGAGTACGAGCGCGTTGCATGGATCTGCTGTGGCGGGTCGTCCGTGACGACTTACCGCTTTTGGAGAACGTTTGCCGCGTAGAGCTGGCGAGAGAACGAGCCGCCGGAGGATAAAAGTTCTTTGATGTAGAGTTTTAGTGAAGAAATCCTGGTAGGATTTTTGAGCTTCGGAACGGAGTCCGAGTTTACCGCTCGGCTCTTGGCCGTGGGATTGGTACCCCACGACAGCAGAGATGTGAACATCGCTAGTCGGAACTTTACGGTGCTGACCGCCTGAGTGTGGCGGAAGGGTTGACGTTTGGGCCTATTTTATGCCGTTGGTGTAGTCATGTAAAGTAGCATAATTTGATTGACGTAAGGGATTGGAGTCGGCAGAAGGCCCTCATGTACGTCACCGTGGTTCCAAACCGTGGCTCGCCCCCGGCGATCCTGTTGCGCGCGACCTATCGCGAAGACGGCAAGGTCAAGAACCGCACCCTGGCCAATCTGACCAAATGGAGACCCGAGAAGATCGCCGCGTTGCGCGCGGTGCTGCGCGACGAGCCGCTGCTGCCGGCTGGCGAAGGCGTTGCGATCCTGCGCGCGCTGCCGCACGGCCACATCGCCGCCGCCCTCGCGATGGCCCGCCGCCTCGGGCTCGATCCGCGCGTCAAGGCCGAGCTGATGCCGCCGGAGGCGGCGCGTACGCGCTTGCTGGCGCGACCCTGATCCTGTTCGACGACCACGACCGCGCCGCTGCCGCGTTGCAGCGACCCTCGCCCGTCGCCAAGGCGCAGGTCTCACCGGCCGCGCGCCGCAAGGCCGCAGCCAAGCGCACTGCTGATGGCCAACCGGTCCACAGCTTCCGCACCCTGCTCGCCGATCTGGCGACCGTGACGCGAAACACGCTACGCTTTGGAAAGGATCTGTGCGCCAGCCACCATCCTGGCCACCCCCACCCCCTTCCAACAGCGCGTCTTCGACCTCCTCGGGGTCTCGCCAGCGGCTAACCTGTAGTCATAAAACCACCGCCCTTGCCGCGCCAAACCCGCGCCAACCACCGCCTTCTCGCTCCAAAAGCTGTAAAGTTCCGGCTAAACGAGACAGATCAGAAACATGTGGCGGCGAGAGCCGCGATCGGGCGTCTGTCGCGCAACGGCCGTAAGCCTTTGGGCCCGACACCGATAGGGGCATCCCGCAGCGATCCAGCTGGCCGAGGACTGGCATGCCCAAGCTATCGGTTCCGGAGATCCGGATGATCAGGGTGGCCGGCGGCGATCCTGGCGAGGCTGTCGGTGAGGCAAATTTCCGGGTTCTCGCAGGTGAATCTGGCGCATATTACCGGCTTCCAGTCTTAGGGCGCCGATACCACGGCGTCGCTGGCCGTGGTGCATTTCGGTTCAGAGATTGTTTTTCGCCGACCTGGCGGTCCGCCGAGAACATCGTTCGGCTAATCGGGTTTCCGTCCACATCGTATTCCGTCATCGGACCGTCGCGCCTTCCAGCCTTGAACGAAGTGTGGGTACGTACGATACCCCGCTCGTCAAGATCGGCAACCTCGTCCTGCAACAATCCGTCGGCGTAATTCATCCTGCGCATGATCGATCCATCGGGACGGTAGATCGTTACGGCTCCATTCAAGCGGCCGTCGCGATAGCTCTCGGTCGAGGCAAGCGCACCGACCGAAGAATATCTGCGTACCTCTCCATCTAACATCCCTAGACGGTACGTCATCTCGACAAGCACGCGACCATCGTTATAGATCGTCGCAGGGCCGTCGAGTGTGCCGGCGAGCCATGTCAGCCGCGCCAATATTTGTCCATTTGCGTCATGGACCAGCATCGGTCCTTCAGGTTGGCCGTCGACAAAGTTTATCTCTTGAACCACCAGCCCGTTCGGCGCGAACACTTCTGTGGTCCCGTTGAGCAGACCGCCGCGAAACTGCGCCCGCTCGGTTACGTGGCCTTCTGCGTCGCGCTGCTCGACATTGACAACATCAGCTGCGGCTGCCGCCGCATCGGTCTTTTCGCTGATCAATTCAATTTCACCATCCCGCCCTTAACGTTCAACATCCCGCCGCCATCGACGGTGCCCGCCACGCTTGCCTTCAGCTCCATGCTGGTCCCGCCACTCAGCGACAGCGACGTGCCAGCCTGGGCGGTGAGCCCCGTGCCACTCTTTACAGTGAATGACGTCCCCGCTTGGATCGTGACAGCACCCGAGGCCTTGATGGTGATGTCGCCGGTCACCTGGAGGGTGAAATTGCCGGCTACGTCCTGCGAGAAATCCGCCTTGTTGCTGTGGGTCTCGGCTTTTGTCACCGTCAGTGCACGCGTCCCAGCGACGCTGTAGGTTTCGTTGCCCTTCGAGACGGCGAACGTCGCATTGCCCTCGCTCACCGTCAGCTTCCTGTCGTTCTTCACCGTGACGGTGTCGTCGTGATCCACGGTTTCCGTGCGATCATGCAGCACACTGATGAGCATGTCCTTCTGGGCTTGGATGAAAACTTGCTCTTTGTCCTTGTCGTCCTCGAACCTGATCTCGTTAAAGCCACCGCCGCCTTGCGACGAGTTGCTCTTGAGCGTCGTCTTGGTCTGCTGGTCGGGCAGGGCGTAGGGCACCGGATTGTCACCGTTGTAAACGCAGCCCGTTACCAGCGGCCGGTCTGGGTCGCCGTCGAGGAAACTCACCACCACCTCCTGTCCGATGCGCGGCAGGGCAAAGGCCCCCCAACTGGTCCCAGCCCAGTTTTGCGCCACCCTGACCCAGCACGAACTGTTCTCATCCTTCTTGCCGTTCTGGTCCCAATGGAACTGGACCTTCACCCGCCCATATTGATCGGTCCATATCTCTTTACCCGAGGGGCCGACGACGATGGCGGTCTGCGATCCGGCGACTCGCGGCCGGGCTGTCCGACGCGGCGGACGGAATGGTACGTCCGACGGAAAAGCCCTGAAGCTGTTGCGATATTCGCGGCGTCGCGCGCTATGGTAGACAGAGTGGAGCGCGTATTTGCCGTTGAAGGCCTCGCTCGGGTGCCTTGTCATGGTGAAAGTCGCGCCGGCGGTCAGGTGCCGCACCGAGGAGGTTCCCGACAGCAGCTTCACCAGCGCTTCTATCTCCTCCATCCGCCGCTTTGCTACAGTGTCACCATCACTCTTTGCGGTGTACCGGCCCGGGTACTCGTAGACCCGCCATGAACCCGTCCCTGCGGTAGCCTTGAGCTCAGTGGAGGGGGTGATGAAATTGTAATCGTCAGTCTGGAATTTGGCGGCAGCGACGCACTGCGATAGGCTCGCAGTGTCGATGCGGATGTCCGTCAGCCAGTCGCGGTCGTCCGGCAATGGCAAGAACGGCAAAGAATCAGCGTGCGCGCAGGCGGGGTATTTGCTCGGATCGTCAATCATGACGAGCGTGTGCGCACTCTCGGAGTGATCGAAATAATAGGCGATCCCGGCCTCTTCCATCAGGCGGCTGACGAATTCAAGCGCGGTTTCCTGGAACTGCACGCAATAGTCGAGCGTCGGATAACTGAGAACGAGATCACTGCGATAATCGGTCTGGCCGCAATCACCGAATACCGCAGTCAGAATCTCCGGCACTGTCTTGTTCTGAAAGATCCGGCAATCCGAGGTCAGCGAGAGCATCCAGATCCAGGGACGCAACTCGGCCGTACACCGGCGTTGAGTTTGGCTGAACCGCGTGACGATGCCGTGGATGTACCGTTTGTTCCCATCGCCATCAACTAACGTCGCGTGAGCCGGTTTGCTCACGAGAGCCGATGCATCGACAAATTCCTCCTCGCTGAGCATGGACATCTCAAACAGGAACGGAGTCGAGAGGTACTCCTCTCCTTCGAGCGACTCGAGCGCAAGCACATCGGCGCCGAGCGGCGTAGTCACCTGCAGGGACCACTTCTGCAACCCGCTCACGCTTCGAGCTCAATCTTAAATGCGCCGGTCTGCGCGATCCCGATATGGGCGTGGCCCGCCGCCCCGCCCTCGGCAATGCGATCGAGGATACATCCTGACAATTCCGGAAGAAGGGTGTGGGTCAGGACTGCGTCGACCGTGCGGGCACCGCTTTCCGTTTCTCCGGCCCGAGCGGCGATCGCCTTGACGACAGCCTCATCATACGTCAGCTCGCTGCGGCGGCTTGCGGCAAACCGCTCCTGGATGCGGGTCAGCTTCAACCGGACGATGGCTTCGATCTGCACCGGTCCAAGCGGCCGATAGGGCACGACAGTCAGCCGGCCGAGAAACGCCGCCGGAAAATGGCGCAGCAGGCCGGGGCGGATCGCTGCTGCCAAAGCCTCTGCGCTCGGCGGGGGCTGACGGTTGCTGAGTTCAGTCAAAGCATCAGCCCCGGCATTCGAGGTCAGCAGGATGACGGTGTTGGAGAAGTCGACGAGCGCCCCTTCGCTATCTTCCAGCATGCCGCGGTCGAAGACTTGGTAGAACAGCTCCAACACGTCGGGATGCGCCTTCTCCACCTCGTCCAGCAGCAGCACGCAATAGGGCTGGCGGCGCACCGCCTCGGTCAGGACGCCCCCTTTTCCGTAGCCAACATAACCCGGCGGCGCCCCCTTCAGGCCGGAGACCGAATGCGCCTCCTGGTATTCCGACATGTTGACCGTCACGATCGCGCGCTGGCCGCCAAACAGCAATTCGGCAAGGGTCAACGCCGTCTCGGTCTTGCCAACCCCACTTGGCCCGCAGAGCAGAAAGACCCCCGTCGGCTTCCCCGGTTCCCCCATATCTGCATAAAAAGTTTGGATGCGGCGGGAAATTGCATCAAGGGCTGCGTCCTGGCCGACGATGCGCTTTGCCATTCGCTGTTTCAGCGTCCGCGCCGAAGTAATCGAGTCACCGAGCATTGCACCGACGGGAACACCGGTCCAACCGGACACCACTTCGGCGATTGATCGGCCATCGACGGCGGTCGGGACCAGCATCTCGCTCTGCTGGATTTCTTCCAGCTCCAGACGCAACCCGTCCCATTCCGGTCTTAATGCCTCGGCTTCGCCCGCCTGCATGCGCCGTTCGAGGCCACGGAGCCGGTCCACAATCTCTCGCTCGAGCTGCCATCGGCTCGCGAGGCGATCACGCGCTTCTTCGGCCACTTCTTTCTGTTGAGCGAGGGTCTCCATCCGCCCGGCGTCGCCACCGCCGAGGCCGATTTGGTCTCGTAAACGCGTGAGTTCCGTCTCCAATGCGGCGCACCGCCGGTCGACGTCGGTCAGCGCTGCAGGGCGTGTCGTTTGTGCGATTGCAACCCGCGCGCAAGCGGTGTCGAGCACGCTGATCGCTTTGTCGGGAAGCTGACGCCCGGGAATGTAACGGTGCGACAGGCGCGTAGCTTCGGTCAGTGCCGCCTCGAGAATGCGGATGTCGTGGAAGGATTCCAACTTTCGCGCGAGACCGCGCAGGATTTCAACCGTTGCCGATTCCGTGGGCTCCGCGACTTTCACGACCTGGAAGCGCCGCGCGAGCGCCGGATCTTTCTCGAAATATCGTTTGTATTCACCCCATGTGGTAGCCGCGATTGTCCGCAGTTCACCTCGAGCCAGTGCCGGCTTTAGCAAATTGGCTGCATCGCTCTGGCCGGGTTGGCCGCCGGCGCCGATAAGCGTGTGTGCCTCGTCGATAAAAAGCACAGTCGGCATCGTCGAACTGGCGACCTCCTCGATAACGGCGCGAAATCGCTGCTCGAATTCACCACGCACACCGGCGCCGGCCTGCAGCAAGCCAAGATCGAGCGTTCGCACGGCGATGCCGGCGAGAGATGGCGGCACAGAGCCCTCGACCACGCGCTGCGCAAAGCCCTCGACGATTGCGGTCTTCCCGACACCGGCATCCCCGGTCAAGATCGGGTTGTTCTGCCGCCGCCGCATCAGAATATCGATGATCTGTCGTATCTCCGGCTCTCGCGCGACAATCGGGTCGATGCGCCCGCTCCGTGCCTCCCTAGTTAAATCGAATGTGTAGGCATCCAGCGCCGGGGTAGTCGCCCGTTTGTCCGCGCTATTTGATTCCATGCTCCTTCGACTGGCCGACGTAGATTCGGAGCCGACTTCCTCTCGGCTCGCCCGCATAATAGCTGGCAAATCGTCCATGAGCTTGTGCCGCGGAATCGCCGCGACTTCGGGTGCCGAGGACAGCAGTAACCCTCGCAACCCCTCGTGTTCGAGAACAGCGCGAACAATACAGCCGGATCGTATTTGGGTAATGCCCAAGTCGATCGACGCGATCGTCCAGGCAGCTGCGAGTGCTGCCACTAGTTGATCCGATAGGGCGGGCGTGCGGGTGTTACCGCTTTTTAGCCGAGCCAACGACTGCTCGAGATCAGCGGTAAAGCGTTGCCGATCGATCCCGTAGGCGGCAAGCACTCCGACGAGGTCAGAGTTTGGTTCGGCTGCCAATTCAACCAATAAATGTTCGATTTCAACAGCAAAGTAAGTTTGCCGCATGCAGCGTTCGGCCGCCTTCTCCAAGCCGGTGCGGCAGGTTCGGTTCAGTTTGGCAATTAACGGCTTCAGGTCGTGCATCGCTAAGGCTTGCTGTTACCGGAGCGGGGACCAAGGACAATTGTCAAAACGCCCGGCGAACTGCGCGAACGAGTGGTCAGCCAGGCTGTCCAGCCGAGACGCATTGATCCAGTCTTCTCCAGTTTGCTCGGCGGTATGTCCTGCGGCCTTATCGTCAGCTGCAGGCGCACGTCGTAAGCGCCCCCCAGAATAAAGCCGAGCAGGGTTCGCATCTGAGCGAACCCGCTACTCGCTGGCAGAAACGCGAGCGCCTCGTGAAACCCCATCGGGCCTGCGCGATGAGAATACCTGCCGCTTGGTCCCAGACCCTCGCCCCGAGCACGGCGTCTGTGCCCAGCGCCTGATTGCGGCCGCTGCCGCCGATGGCGGTCTGTTGCTCCGGTTCGAGGTGCAGCCATCCACCTTTCAGCGGAATGGCTCGTACCGGCAGTGCAAAATGGGTGATCAGCGTACGCTCCACCGCGTGCAGGCTGATGGGCTTTTGGTTGAGCAGACCGGTCAGACCGAGCAAGCTGCGATCGAGCCCATCAAGCCGGTTGCGCGGACGTCGCCCGCGCGTGGTCCGCATCCCTTCGGTCGCCAACCCGAGCAGCGCGAACAGGTAGAAGGCAAAGTTCGTCTCCTCCGGCGCCGCGTCCTGCAATGCCACCCGGAATAGCCGCCAGGCACGCATCATCAGCGAGATCAGGCGGTGATTGAAAATGTCGAGGAAATCTCGAGAAGCCGTATCGCCGTGCCGGGTGCGCGTCGCGACAAGTTCGGTGAAACCGATCGGCAGCGGTCCGAATGCGCCGCCGAGCCCAAGAAAATTGACGGTCACGATCGGTCGGCGGCTGCTTGACTGGGGTGCTATCTCGATCCGATCGATGTCGCTGGCCGGAAACGCGGTGCTAAGACTGCTGCGGAACCACACCGCCTCGTCGGAAGGATCGCTTTGCAGGCCTACCGGAATCGTGCCCGGCGCGATCACTTCGAGAACACGGATGACTTGACGGCTGTCGAAGCGGTACGGTTCAGCCGCAAGCATTTCGATTAGAGGACGAATGCCTCGCCGGCCCGTGCTGGCCATCGCTTCCAGACCCCGTCGCGCTGTCTACTCGATACCACCAGCTCGGTGAAGGCATTCACCCCGGCATAGAGGCTAAAAAAGCGGTCAAGAACCGCGCTCAGGAGATAGGCGCTTCCACCCACGAATTGCTCTTCGTCGAATTCGAGAGCGACCTCCAAGCCGGGCACAAATCCACGCCATGCCTCGTCGCCAATCCGCCGGACGATGCGGCGCGTGGAGAGAGCAACGAGCCCGGCAACCTGCCGGGCAGAATCCGGCCTCTCCGCGCCGCAATATAGATGGAGGATTTCCCGCAGCGCAGCCAGGCTCTCAGCACCGCCCTGCAGGGAGAGCATGTTGACGGAAAGATGCGAAATAAGCCGCCACAGCGTCGTCCCAGCCAACGGTGAATCGATCTGCGCCGTCGGCTTAGTCACGCATACGATGCTTTCCAGCGGGGCGTCGAGCTCGAGTTGAAGGAGGGTCCCGACGGTCATCTGGGCTGCCAGGTTTCGGTTCGTGCATAGTGTGTGGGCGAACACCACGTCGCCGGCGGGATTGGCGGGATTTAGGGCCGGGTCCACAAAAGACAGCCACATCTCGGCGCCGGCGAGCGACGGGTTGGAAACGGGTTTCCGACGGACCAGCCAGAGTGCTGCGTCTTTCTCAGCCGTGTCAGTATGATTGAAGGAGAAGAACGGCCTGATGGTCCGGCTGCGGTCGTTGGCGACTGACGAGCGGCTTACGCGGTCGATCGAATGTATCTCGGTGCAGTTCTCCCAGCGACTGTCGGGCACCAGACGATATTCGAGGCGTGTGTGGTCGAGGCGGATCGGCTCGGTGGTGCGGGGGAACAAATTGATCACCGGTGCGCAGCCGAGGTGGATCGTCCCGGCATCGACCGAGAGATGGCGAGGCGGCCCCTCTGCAAGGAGAAACACGAGGTCGGTCCAGGTGTTGTTCGAAAGCGCATCTCCTGGCCAGCCGGTAACGTCGAGGAACAGGAACTTATCCGGGAACGTGAAATATTCCTGAAGCAGCCTGAAACCTTGATGCGCCCAGGCCGGATAGCGCAGAACAGCCTCTTCGGCCTCGAAACCAACCGAACGCAGTCGCGAACTCGGCAGCATTATCGGGCTTGTCGCCGCAGCATCTTTGCCGCTGCCTGGCACTATGGCCATTCCGCGCAGCCGATTGCAGAGGAGTTCGTACAGGATAAACCGGCTCATGCGGCCGCCGTGCACGAAAAGGCGCAATGAACGCGGGGCGAACTCGGTGAAATTGCGGTTCCCCAGACATGACAGCCGAACTCGCAAACAACTGGCGACGTCGACGCGATTGTCGAGGAACGGGTAAATCGCCGGCGACTCGATCGCGACGTCCGTCACTTCCAGCGGCCACAATGTGACAGGATAGCAGGTGCGGAACCAACACACTGCTCCGTCTTGTGCGGTCGCGAACAAGAATGTATCGGCAGGCAGAGTAAAACCGGTGAGAGAACGGCTCTGCTCCGGATCGGGTTGGAGGCAGGCGACCGCCATCGAAGGCAGGGGCGCCACCAACTGCGGATAAAGGATCTCAAGCAGCGCTGCTGGTATTTCAGGGAACCGAGCATTGTACTGATATTGGAGCCGGGCCGCCAAAAAGGCGAAGCTCTCGATCAGCCGCTGTATCTGAGGATCCGACGACCCGGAATCTTCGAGCTCCAAACGCTCGGCGACTTTTGGATATTTGACAGCGAATGCCGCGCCCGCATTGCGAAGGTAGGCGAGCTCTCCCAGGTAGAGCGCCAGAAGTTCGGCGTCACTTTCAATCGGCATCGCGTTCGTTGAGTGCTGTACCGACGTCTACGGCAAAAGATACCGGCTCGACTATGTCACCAACCTCGATGCTGCCGCTCACTCGAGCCGTCAGCGCATCTCTCTGCCCCGCGATCGCCTCAAGAACCACCTCACGAACGCGAAGCCGCGGTTCATAGACCGAAATTGTGCGCGCGACATGCCGTGTCAGCCGCGCCATCGCATCGCTGTTGCCGAGTGCGAAGGCCGAGAGATCCGGGATGCCGTAGTCAATGGTCGTGCGTACCCGCGTCTCCAGCGTATCGATGTCCAGAGGCACGCGCGTGTTCAGCAGGTAGCGGAGCTGCTGGAGAACCGAGTCGCGAAGCCCTTCGGCGTCGTGGACACGCGCTACCGTTTTGAGCGCGCCCCGTCTATCTACCGGTTCAGCCAGCCGCTCGAAAATTAGCGTCGGGGCCCCCTGGGTTCGGCGCGCACTCGCCATGCGCGGGTCAGGCGACTTGCTGCGTCATCAGGTCGTGTGAAGTCGTCTGCACCCCGGCGGCCGTGCCGTCGGCCTCTTTTTGCGGAAGGTAGTTGTAAGTAACCTTACCGTAAGCAAGTGCGATCGTCTCGGTCGGTAGGTCTCCACCACCGCCGCCAAAGCTGATGTTGGAAACCACGATCTTTTCCATAATGACTTCAAGATACTTGATTGCGTCATTGGTTTGCCCGTCGGCGCGATAGGCAGAGAAAGTTCCTTTGCCGATCTGCTTACCGCTCCAGCACATCTTTAATAGGTCATCGGTCGCTGCATCGAGGTATTTGGTGATAGTGAAGTCCGAATGGTTGGCCTGTTCAACCGTTCCACCGCCGGCCGAGCTGCGGGTCGGTTTGGTGGGTTGATTGAAACTGTGGCTCCATGACAGCACTTGAAGCTCGTTCGCGTGCTTAGAATCCGTCGATTCGCCATTGATCGCTGGCTCTTCGAGCTTAAGGAAGAAATTGGTCGCCATCCCAAACCCCTATTGTCTGGCTAGTGACTGAGTAGAACTCCCAGTTCAGGCCGCAGCGGCCGGCAGCTCGGCCACCAGCCGAATTGAGGCAGTCAGCTCTTCGAGCTGGAAATGCGGTCGCAGGAACACGGTTGCGTTGTAGCATCCGGGCCGCCCCGGGATATCGCTGATATCGATCCTGGCTTCGCGCAACGGATAGCGGGCCTTCAGAGATTGCCCAGCGTCATCCTTGCCCAGGATGTAATCGTTTATCCACGTATTCAGAAACACCTGCACGTTCTCTTTGGTCATAAAGCTGCCGATCTTGTCCCGCATCATGACTTTAATGTAATGAGCAAAGCGCGAGGCGTTCAGAATATATGGCAACATTGCCGATAGCTGAGCGTTCGAGTTCGCGCTGGCAGTGTTGTAAAACTTCGCTTTGTTGGTGGTCTGGCCGCCAAAGAAGGCTGCATAATCGGTGTTCTTGCAGTGGATCAGGGTGATAAAGCCGAGGTCGTTCAGTTCCTTTTCCCGCCGGTCGGTGATGGCGATCTCGGTCGGGCATTTTAGCGCGATGTCGCCTTCGTCGGTGTGGAAGGTGTGGGTCGGCAGTCCCTCGACTTTGCCACCGCCTTCGACCCCACGGATCGCTGCGGTCCAGCCATAGAGCGAGAACGCGGTCGTGATGCGCTGGCCAAGGATGTAGGCGGGGTTGCCCCAAAGATACTTGTCGTGGTTGGTTCCGTCTACATCCTCCACAAAGCTCATCCCCTCGACCGACTTGGTGTCCGGACCATATGGCAGGCGCAGCAGCACGCGCGGCAAGGCCAGCACCACGTACCGGCTGTCCTCGCTCTCGCGGAAGGAGCGCCACGTGATCAGCTCTGCACTTTCGAAGATCTTGGAAAGATCGCGCGGCGCCGAAAGCTCGGTAAACCGCTCCATGTCGAACAAACGTGGGTTTGCTGCGGCAATGAACGGTGCGTGGGATGAGGCCGCCACGCCGGACATCTTGCGCAGCAGGAGAATGTCCTGCGGATGCCGGCCGAACTCGAAATCGGCCACCAGGCAGCTATAGGGAAATCCACCGAAAGTGCCGTATTCCTCTTCGTAGACCTTCTTGAACAACGCGCTCTGGTCGAACTCGACCGCGCGTTCCAGGTCCTTCAGCAGATCAGCCTTGCTGATATTCAGCACACGAAGCTTTAGCATCGTGCCCGTCTCGCTGTTCATGACGAGGTAGTTCAATCCCCGCCACGAGGCTTCGAGCCGCTGGAAGTCCGGGTAATGCAGCACCTCATTGAGCTGCGTGCTGATCAGGTCATCGATGTCCGCGATGCGGTCGTTGATCGCGGCGACCACGTCGCTGCTGACCGTCGTACCCTCGGCAAGGACCTCGTTAACAAACTCTCCGATCAAGTCGCGCGCATAAGCGCGCTGCGTCTCGTCGCGCACCATTCTGCCTTGCAGCAAAATTCGGTCGAGCACTCCGCCGGTCTCAGCTGGTGCTGCAGCGGTTACGGTTTCAGCTTCGTCAGCCATCGAGACCCCCTGTCTTTACTACTGCTCTGACCACTCAGAGCAGCGATGTTGTGTTCATATCATCCGAGAGTTACGAGGGCGCGGCGGGTGCAGGAGCGTCCGACGCTGGCGCGCTCGGTGCGGCGGCTGGCACCGCCCCGTCACCGCTTGCCTGCGCGCCGCCCAGTTCGCTGCGCAGCTTTGCCTGCTCTTCGGTGCTGGCTACAACCTCGCGCAGGATCGCGTCCAGCTCGTCGTTGCCGTCGAGCTTGGTCAGCAGGTCGCGCAGTCGGTTGCGGGCCTCGAAGAGTTTGCGCAACGGCTCGATTTGCTGGACGACGGCCACTGGGCCGAAATCATCCATCGACTTGAATTTCAGCTCAACATTTAGCATTTCGTTGGCGTCGGGCTTCAGCTTGTTCGGTACGCGGATAGCCAGCCTGGGAGCCGCGGCTGCCAGTACATCATCGAAATTGTCTCGGTCGATTTCGACGAACTTGCGATCTTTGACCTTGGGCAAAGGCTCGCTTGGCTGCCCGGACAGGTCGGCGAGAATCCCCACGATAAACGGCAGTTGTTTTTTTTCGATGGCGCCGCCGATCTCCACGTCATAGGTGATCTGCACGCGCGGCGGGCGAACGCGCGACAGAACGTGCTGGGTGCTCTCAGCCATGTTGCCTCCGAAAAACCATTTTCACCTGCACTGGACCATTAACTACAATAGTCAACCTTTCAACGTATTGGCAAGAGAATTCATTGGCGATTAGCATCCCCTTGATCGATTTCTGGAGATGGCTGCAACAGACCGAGGACGTCGAGCAGCTTGGCAATATCACTGCCTGACTGCGACAGCTGCTGCAGTAGCTCGGGAAGCGGCAACTCGCCCCATGAAGCGGCGCACTGGACCAGATACGGCGTCGGACTGTGCGGCTCCATTCGAAGCAGAAATTCGGCAATTTCCGAAAGCTGCTGATAGGCATCCTGACGCGTCCGCGGCGACTCGATCGTCCCATTAGCCTCGGAAGCCCGACTAGTCGGTATGGGGTCGGGCGGACCAGGCGCCCGCTGGCGCAGTAAGGACGCGAGCAAGGGCTTACGCCGACTGGCCAGCTCCGCGGTGTCGAATGCGAGTATCTCCTCGACCGCGGTGCGGATGCCGCCAAGACCTGGCGCTTCCTTGCCACAATACAGTTGCAGGACGCCGTTGAAAGCATCGAGGGTGCTGAGCGCCCGTTTCAGTACAGATTCGGTTTTCTTGAGCGCCGCCGTCTCGGTTCGTTGTCGACAATTACCAAAACGGGCCAGTGTGACCGCGCCAGCCGCCTCTGCGCGCTCCGCCGCCGCCAAGTCGCGCTGCCGAACCGTCTCAAGGCGCTGCGCGTTAATATAATCGGTCCAGGAGAACCGTTCATCGGGATCGGTCGCAGAGCGTACGATCGGCAACGACCGCAGAAGATCGGGTAGCTTCTCGTTCAACCATTCCAGTGGCGCCACGCGTGCCGCCAAATCACCTTCTTGGATGACCGGAAAAAGATGGGGCCAGAAGCGCTCGCACAATTTGCATAACAATGTCAGCCCGGCTTCGAGGCCTGCGAAGCCTCGCAGATGGATCCAGGTTTCGGTCAGCCAACCGGCGACCTGCAGGTCTTTCGAGCGGGTAGTCAACGTCTCGACGCACAAACTCTCGACCGACACCCAGTCGGCGCGCTTGAGCTCGCGCAGCCAGACACCCTGTGGGAGTGCCGCGTTGTCCTGGCGTCGTGCCTCGATGATGGCGTCGTGGTCACCAGCATAGCGTACCTCCTGGCCGGTGGGCTGGGAGCCGGGGATCGGCGCCAGAAGAAAATCCAGGGCGATCTCTGAGCGCTCTTCAACCGCCGGCACAATCTCGGCGAGGCTCATTGCGACGCGCTCCTCATAGTGGGGGCAGTGAACTGGATGCGCTCAGCGCTCGCCGGACGCTCAATGTAAGACAAAGTGCGCCCTAGCAGCGGAGCCGCCGTTGGAAAGTACGGCAGCGCAATCGGCATTGTCTTTTGCGGCTGCCCGGGCGCCTGCGCAATTCCGGTGAGCGCGAAGCGCATGTAGACTCTTGCCGTATCGACCTCGGTATTGCCGCCTACCGCGGAATTGGGGTTGCGCTTGAGAGGCACGTCGAACACCACGACCTCCGGCTGGCGGTCTTGCAGGGCGTTCAGGTCTGCGCTCCCCGGAGCCTGCGCCGTGACCAAGCGCAGAAGCGCCCAGTTGTCGCCGAAATCGAAATCGGCATTCAGGCCGTTGATCCGCGGCCACTGGCGGCGAGCGGACGCGTCAGGAATCATCGGCGCGTTGGCCGCCCAACGCAATCGGACATGCAGCGGTTGACCGTTGGTCCAGACGATTCGCGAGGTCCCATCCAACGAGCTGGCGCGCTGGCCGCCTGTGCTGACGGTTGCGTCGATGACCTGATTCTGGCTCCTCGCCGCCTCGGGATTGGTCAAAAACCCGATATCCACCTGATACGAGAGCGGAGTGTTCCCGGACGGGTCTGCGAGCATCGGGGCGAATGCCATTTGGACAGCTAGGAGCTGGGTCAAAAACACCCGGGCGGCGCTGTAGGAACCGCGGGACTGAAATTGCGCCTGAAGGGACGCAAGGTCGGGACCATATTCCAGCAGAAAGCGGCGAACCTCGTTCGGGTCGGCCGCGCCAAGTGTGAACCCCGGCCCGGCAGAGATGGGCCCTGCAACCGGGGCAAATGGAAAGCGGCTCGCGAGTTGCGCATTGAACGTCGTGGACAGGTTCGTATAGCGATCGGTTGTGTCTCCATGGACCACTGAACGGCAGCGGCTGGCGATCGCTTGTCTAAGACTCCGCAGCTGCTCGGCGAAGTAGTCACCGCCGGCGCCGCCAGCGGCGTTGAGCTGCTGGCAATTCGACAGGTCGATCTTATCCATATCGACCGTTATGAACTGCTCAAGGCGAGTGAGCGAGTTGCTCGGGTCGCTGCGATGATAGCGATCCAACGCATCGAGGATCGACTGCCACTCCGCGACCAAACCCGAAGCCGTCGCGTTCCCCATCGTCCCTGGGTCGCGCAGATAGCCGACCAGCGGCGCCGCGTAATCGCGGGCGAGCGTCTCGACAAAATCACGCCGCGGTGGCAGCGTGCTCGCCAGATCGGTCGGGCTGCTCGCTCCGAATGCCGGTTCAGCCAGTGGCGGAGAGCCGTGCCAGAAAGACAGGCTGGGATCGGCAAGCCGATACGGAGCCGCCGAAACCAGATTGTCGTGCAATTGGCGCAGAACCCGCACGGCTTGCCCGGAGACTAGTTCGTCGAGTTCATTTGCTTGAGCCGTCGCCCCGGCTTGGCGCAAAGTATTGCGCAGGTTTGCCAATATCGGTAGCGCACTCGCCAAGCCGGTGGCATCCTGCAGCGTCGCGCGCGATCCAGCATTTGGGCGTTCCCCCGCTGACCGAGCGGCACGCCCCACATGTAGGTCGATATTTGCCGCAGCCTCGACGCCGGCGACCGACCGCACCTCCTGCTGGACCGGTTGCGGGAGCGTTGCATCCTCCTTCGGCACAAAGGCCAGAAAGCTTTCCGCAATGCCCTGCGCTCGGCGGAGGCTCTGAATGTCCCAGTTAATCCAGCTACCGGGAGTAGGGATTGCAGGCGTACCTGCCGCCGGCACCGACTGCATGAAGGTTTGCGAAAAGAGGGCTTTGAGCAGGCGGCGGCTGGCATCCATCGGCGGCGACAACATGACGGCGCCGTCCGCTAAGGTGAGGACTGGAGCGCCATCAAACGCCGTGGCGTGAAGCAGCCAGTTTCGGGTGTCCGCCTCGGCCTTCGCGCCGCTGGCAAGCAGACCGTCGATGAAATCGGCCGGGACAACTTGGACGCCCTTGAGTTCATCCAGCGATGACGACGCGGCCGCTGAATTCGGCTTACCGCTCAACCAATCGTAGTTCGGAGGAATCAACAGACCGGCAATTGTGTCTTGTGTGGTCTGCGTGTCGGCGAGAAGCGTGCGGCCATGATCGGTCGAAAGCGATTGCTGCGATGACGCTAGATCCGCGGAGAGTGATGTTAGTTTCTTAACGGAGGTGACAAGCTGGTCGCCGGTATACGTCTCGTTAACAGCTGCATCGTAACGATCCTGCAAGATCCCCTCGACGATGGGCTGCACTTGCTCCGTTCGGATCGGCTGCATCCGTGCGTTGCTTAGCGCGTGCTCGTAAAGTTGGTAGTCCGTCGTGAAGCCGGGCGGTAACTGCACATCCAGCGCATAACTCATCAACGCAGCAACTTCACCTATGCTAGGTTGAGTAGTAATCTGCTGATAGACGCGGAGATATTTGTCGTATTCGACAATCTTCTCGACAGTTTTGGACAGCGCCTGCTGTGAAGTTGGGACCGCGGCACCCGGTGGAGAAACCGGCTCAAGTATCGTAACAAGCCCGGACTTTTCAGTCAGCGCATTATAAGCCGCGCGCAATACGGCAACGTTGTAGCCGGCGGCAACCGCCTGCACGACTCGCGTGTTAGCAGATGTCACCAACGACGTCGGAGCGGCGATAGTATCGATTCGGTTGATCTGGATTGCCGCCATCGCGTTTAGCAGCCGCAAGGCCATATCTCGAACGCGTTCGCGGTGCGGAAGGCCGATTTGCAGGTCGCGGCCGTTTAAGGCCTGATTGCTCACTAGCTGATCAATCTGAGACAGCAGCGTCGAGACCGGCGGAA